>JARHYV010000058.1 GCA_029258495.1 Faecousia sp.
CCTGTGCATTCCCTGCCGGGCCTGCGATGAATCGGAGCATGGATCTGCCTCTGAGCATCAGCCGCACCGTCCTATGGATGGGCGCACTGTACCGTCTGTCGGGATTTTTGCACTGGGGGTTCAACTACTACATCGGTGATGACATCTGGAACCGTGCCTGCTGTCCTCACAAGGGTGCGCTGCTGCCTGCCGGCGATGCCCACATCGTCTATCCCGGAACTACGGGCCCTTGGCGGAGCATGCGATTTGAAGCGCAGCGCGGAGGTGCCGAGGACTATGATCTGCTCGTGCAGGCGATCGAGCGTGATCCGGCATTTGCAGACCGGCTCATCCAGACCGTCTGCACCACCTTCCGTGACTATTCCCGCTCCGGTGCAGAGGTCTTGAACGCACGCAGAATGCTCTTGGAATTTCTGGATCAGCCACTGTAACCCACATCTCAAAACACCCCCGAGCATCCGAAAAGCTCCGGACGCTCGGGGGTGCCATGCTATTGTGCCGGATACTGCCTTCTCCACGAAAACAAGCGGTTTTCGGAAATCAAGTTGCACACCCCTGCGGGATATTGTATGATATAGAAAACCAAGCTATTATAAAAGGAGTGTGCAGCACTATGACACAGCAAACCATCGACATGATCCTAAAGTTTCGGGATGACCGCAACTGGAAACAGTTCCACAATCCAAAAGATCTCTCCATCTCCCTCTGTCTGGAGGCCGCAGAGCTTTTGGAGGTATTCCAGTGGAGTGGGACAGATCTTGTGTGCGCCGAAAAACTGGACAAGATCCGGGAGGAACTTGCCGATGTGATCTGCTACAGCGTCCTCCTTGCCGATGCATGCGGATTGGATCTGGACGAGATCGTTCAGGCAAAGGTCAAGCGCAATGGGGAAAAATATCCCATCAGTCAAGCCTATAACAACAAAGCCAAATATACCGAACTGGATCATTCCGACAAATAATATGCATATCTGCTTTTGATGCACATACCGTCTTCGCCAATGCCGGAGGTAACAAGCATGGAAATCCTCTTTATTTTTTATGATACTCTGGGAAAATATCTGCTTTTGTTCAGCCTTATTGTACTGTTCAATAATCGGGGAGAATTTTACAGCCTGCTCCACGGTCAAACGAAAGGGATGTCACGGGCAGCCAAGTGCAAGCTGCTGCTCAAGCTGCTCTTTGTTCTGGTGTTTGGGTTCGGATATATCATCTACTCGATCCTGCAGACAAATTCATCCGCCTTGAATGAGCTTATGCAGTTCTGTTTCATCTTCTCCCCTGCGATCCTGCTTACTACGCTTGCAACCTATACTGCAAAAATCAAGGGCACTTCTGATGAGCAAACACAAGGTGCGTCACCAGGTGATTATGTTATCCGTCATGATCGATCCCTATTTTGGCTGTTTCTTGTTTTCTTCTGCATTTCTGTTGGATTTCTTTTTTATTTCTTCTCAAAGCACGAAAATGGATGGCGCACGATCTGTGCATTTTTGTTTGCTGTCGGAGAGCTGTTCGGCATTCTGAATGCCCTTTTCTGGAAAGTCACTGTAACCGGTATGGAGATCATCTACCACCCTACCTTCGGCCGCACACAGATCTATTATTTCCCTCAGATCACCAAGGCAATCTGCAAGCGCAGCGGTGCAATGCAGATCTATATCGGGGACAAGCGGATCCTCACATTTGACAGCAGTCTGGATCTTACCCCCTTTGTTGCGCAGATGCATCAGCTCCAGATCCCAATACAAGAGTAAAACTCTACTTTTCAGATATTTGCCCCTCAATATGCGCTGCTGTCCATGGAAATTTTGTTAATTCTGAATCACCTAATGACATTTTTGCAAAGCGAACGGAGCCGGATGCTCCGTTCGCTTTTTATATAGAAAAAGTATACAATCTTTTTTGGATTTCATGTGCATATACCATGATTGTGACTATTTACATAGAATTTCCCCAGCAGTATAATACATGAGATTGAGATAAAAGTGTGAGGTGTTTTACAATGAATCGAGATTTAACCGTTGGAAAACCTACGACAGTTCTGTGGAAGTTCTGCCTCCCATTATTTGGAAGTATCATCTTCCAGCAGCTGTACAACATCGCCGACAGTCTGGTCGCCGGCAGGTTCATCGGTGAAAATGCACTGGCAGCCGTAGGCAACAGCTACGAGATCACGCTGATCTTTATTGCGTTTGCCTTTGGCACCAATATCGGATGCTCCGTAATCGTTTCTCAGCTGTTTGGTGCAAAGCGCAACAAGGATCTGAAAACCGCCGTATACACCACCCTGATCGCAGGCGGCGTGCTGTGTGCCATCCTGATGCTGGGCGGTGTACTGTTCAGCGAGCAGCTGCTGCATCTGATCAATACCCCCGATAATGTAATGGATGATTCCATGCTTTATCTGGACATCTACATTCTGGGTCTTCCCTTTGTCTTCTATTACAATATCGCTACCGGCGTATTCTCTGCTCTGGGCGATTCCAAGACCCCATTCATCTTCCTTGCTCTGTCCTCCACCGCGAACATTGCGGTAGATATCCTCTTTGTCACCGCCTTCCAGATGGGTGTTTCCGGTGTGGCATGGGCAACCTTCCTGTGTCAGGGGATCAGCTGTATTCTTGCCATCATCGTCATGTTCAAGCGGTTCCATACCATCAAATCCGACGAAAAAGCACCTCTCTTCTCCTGGTCGCTGCTGGGGCGGATCTCCGTGATTGCCATTCCCAGTATCCTGCAGCAGAGTTTCATTTCCGTTGGTAACATCATCATTCAGGGTGTCATCAATTCCTTTGGCTCCAGTGTTATGGCAGGATACAGTGCGTCCGTCAAGCTGAACAATCTGGTGATCTCCTCCATGACCACCCTCGGCAACGGCATCTCCAACTACACTGCCCAGAATTTGGGTGCCGGCAAGAACGACCGCATCCACGAGGGTTTCCATGCCGGACTGAAACTGGTGTGGGTGATCTGCATCCCCATCGTTGCGCTATACTTCTTCGCCGGTAAGAGCATGATGTCGATCTTCTTGGACGAACCCAATGGCGAGGCAATGGCCTCCGGTGTTCAGTTCCTGCAAATCGTTGCACCGTTCTACTTTATTGCAGCGGCAAAGCTGGTCTGCGACGGTATTCTGCGCGGCGCCGGCATGATGAAACAATTCATGGCTGCCACCTTTACAGACCTGATCCTTCGTGTGGTGCTTGCAAAGGTCTTTGCCATTACCTTCCATCTGGGTACCACCGGCATCTGGATGGCATGGCCTGTGGGCTGGTGTGTGGGAACGATCCTGTCCATCCTCTTCTATCGCACCGGTGCATGGAACAAAAAGCAAGCTGCTCTTGCAAATTCATAATGCCCAATCAGCACTTCTGTACACGCAGGAGTGCTGATTTTTTTAATTTGTTATTGACATATGCCATAAATAGTCTTATAATACTGATAGTAAATGGCATATGCCACAAATAATAGGAGATGAACCAAATGCCCAGACCACGAAAATGCAGAAAAGTTTGCCAAATGCCCTCTACTCTGGCATTTGGCCCCATTGCTCCAGATTCAGCCGTCCCCGATGTGATCCTGACCGTCGATGAATACGAGGCCATCCGCCTGATCGATAAGCAGGGGTTTTCTCAGGAGGAGTGCGGCAGCTATATGAATATCGCCCGCACCACCGTTCAGCAGATCTACACCTCAGCCCGAAAGAAACTGGCAGATGCCCTTGTAGACGGTCTGAGCATCCGGATCGAGGGTGGTGACTATCAGCTGTGCAGCGGACACGAGCCATACTGCGGCTGCGGCGGCTGCCGCAAGCATCGTCAAACTCCATGCGCAGAAAATCAGGAGGAAAAAGCTATGAAAATCGCGATCCCATTGGATGAAGATCAGCAGAGCGTCTGCCCGACCTTTGCCCGTGCCCCTTACTTCCTTATTGCAGGAGCAGACGGTCAGCAGATCCTTGAAAATCCTGCCGCTCAGGCACAGGGTGGTGCCGGACTTCAGGCTGCCCAATTTTTACTGGATCAGAATATTACCGATCTGATCACCGTGCGATGCGGGCAGAATGCTGCGGATGTCTTCCATGCCGCCGGCATGAAGATCTATCAGGCAAGCGGCAGCTGTGCACAGGAGGATCTGGAAAAGCATGCATCCGGCAATCTGGAAATTTTGACCCATTTCCACGCAGGATTTCAGGGCATCCAATGAAGATCGCCGTACTCAGCGGAAAAGGCGGTGCCGGAAAAACCATGGTCGCAGTCAATCTTGCGGCTGCTGCGGGTCATGCAGCCTATATCGACTGTGATGTGGAAGAACCCAACGGACGGCTTTTTCTGAAACCGGAACACCTGCAGCAGACCCCGGTCTGCACCCCACTTCCCTCCTTTGATGCAGAAAAATGCACAGGCTGCCGGAAATGTGTGGAATTCTGCAGGTTCCATGCGCTGATCTATATCCGTGAAAAACCGATGATTTTTCCCGAGGTCTGCCACAGCTGCGGCGGATGCATGCTGGTATGTCCGGAGCATGCCGTCACCGAGCAGCAAAAACAAATCGGCTTTCTCGAAACCGGGAGCCACGGAACCATTCAGGTCATAACCGGCGAGCTGAACCCCGGCGAAACCTCCGGCATCCCGATCATCCGACAGGCTCTGAACAGCGCAGACTCCGGCATAACGGTCATCGACTGCCCTCCCGGCAGCGCTTGCAGCGTCATGGAATGTGTTTGTCATGCAGATTACTGCCTACTTGTGGCAGAGCCCACCGCTTTCGGCTTTCACAATTTCAAAATGGTATATGAGCTTGTTACCCTGCTTGGCAAGCCCTGCGGTGTGGTGATCAACAAAGGTAATGTCCCTTATGAGCCTCTGGAGCAATTCTGTATTGCAAACGGCATCTCCATTCTTGATCGGATCGACTACGATCCCCTTGTTGCGTCGGCAGCCGCTCAGGGAAAGATCCTCTGCCAAGAGCGTCCTGATTTCGGGAAACGGTTCCGGAATATTCTGTCTGCCATCGGAGGGGGATGTCTATGAAACGCCTGTTGATCCTGAGCGGTAAGGGCGGCACCGGAAAAACCACCACTGCCGCTGCTTTCATCCGCTTTTCCGGCGCCCAAGCCATCGCCGACTGCGATGTGGATGCGCCCAATCTTCACCTTGTGACACAACAGGAGGATGCTCCCATCTGCACCGATTTCTTCGGCGGAGAAAAGGCAGCTATCGATCCCAACCGATGCATCGCCTGCGACCAATGCCGGCAGCACTGTCGGTTTGATGCGATCAAGATCTCCGGCAGCCGATATCAGGTGGACGAATTTGCCTGCGAGGGATGCGGCGTATGCGCCTATGTATGTCCCCATGATGCCGTGGCTCTGCACCCGGATATTGCAGGCAGCCGACAGCTGTATGCCGGAAACCGGGTCTTTTCCACTGCCTCACTGAAAATGGGACGAGGCAATTCCGGGAAACTGGTATCTGAAGTAAAGCTTGCCATGATGAAAAACGTAAAGAATGCGGCGCTTGCCATCATCGACGGCTCCCCCGGCATCGGATGCCCCGTGATCTCGTCCATCAGCGGCGTGGATCTGGTACTGATCGTCGCCGAACCAAGCTTATCCGGCATCAGCGACCTGAAACGTCTTGTGCAAACGATCCGGTCGTTCCAGACAAATGCAGCCGTATGCATCAACAAATGGGATGTATCCCCTGAGCGTACAAGGGAAATCGAGTCCTTCTGCAACGCAAATCAAATCCCCTTTGTCGGCAGGATCCCCTATGATCCGGCAGCCTCCCATGCAATCAACGCAGGTCTGAGCGTTGCGGATCTGGACTGCCCAGCCCGGGATGCATTGAAACAAATCTATGAAACTACAAGCCTTCTGCTTGCAAAATAATACTTGATAAAAGGAGTAATCATTATGAAAATCGCTGTAGCAGCTATGGGAACCACCGTAGCAGGTCATTTCGGTCATTGTGAAAACTTTATCCTGTTCGACACCGAGGACGGCAGGATCGTCGCTGAGGAAAGCATCCCCAATCCCGGTCATCGTCCCGGCTTTCTGCCCAATTTTCTGGCAGACCGCGGTGCAACGGTGATCATCGCCGGAGGCATGGGCGGTGGCGCTGTGGATATCTTCAACGAGCGCAACGTGGAAGTGATCGTCGGCGTGCAGGGCGAAGCCCGTACCGCAGTGGAAACCTACCTGAAGGGGGAGCTTGTTTCCACCGGCTCCGTATGCCACAAGCACGAGCATGCACACGAGTGCGGCAATCACTAAGCACCAAATCAAAGCACCGCCGGTTCCGGATGGAATTCGGCGGTGCTTTTTTCTGGAAATTTCCACATTTTCTTCCAATATTGTGGAAAAATGATGGACAAGCCCACCTTTCCATGATAAAATCGCTCTTGAGATTTTTGAAGGAGATGTAGGTTCATGCAAAGAAAAACCGTTGTTCCCCAGATCACAGAGGGTGTCATCTGGAAACAACTACTGATTTTTTTCTTCCCGATCCTGTTGGGAACATTCTTCCAACAGATGTATAACACCGTAGACACCATTATTGTCGGTCGGTTTGTCGGCACCCACGCCCTCGCCGCCGTAGGCGCAACTGCTCCATTGATTAATCTGATCAATGGGTTTTTTATTGGTCTGAGCTCCGGCGCCACGGTCGTGCTTTCCCAGTTTTATGGTGCAAATGACCGGGAGGGCATTTCCAATACCATCCATACCGGCATGACGCTTTCCCTGATTTTGGGTGTCATTGTCACCGTCATCGGATGTTTTGGCGGCCCCCATATTCTGACACTGATCGACACCCCAAAAAGCTGCCTGAAGGATGCTTTGGTATATACCCAGATCTACTACACCGGCGCCATCGCCTCCATGGTCTATAACATGGGTGCAAGCATTCTGCGTGCCATGGGCGACTCCAAGCGTCCCATGATCTTTTTGATCATCAC
>JARHYV010000237.1 GCA_029258495.1 Faecousia sp.
TTTTCAGATTGATTGCTCCCTGCCAAGTAAACAACCGGGCATGGCGGGCATTGCGCGCCGGCATGACACAGTCAAAAAAGTCTACACCGCGTGCCACAGCCTCAATGATATTGGTGGGAGTTCCGACGCCCATCAGATAGCGGGTCTTATTTTTCGGCATATGAGGCTCGACTGCCTCGATGATATCGTACATTTCTTCAGCCGTTTCACCCACTGCCAGACCGCCGATGGCATAGCCGGGGAGATCCAGATCCGCGATCCGTTTCATATGGTCTATCCGGATGTCCCGATAGGTTCCTCCCTGATTGATGCCCCACAGCATCTGCTGAGGATTGACCGTATCCGGCAGACTGTTCAGGCGTGCATTCTCATTCTTGCAGCGCACCAGCCAGCGGTATGTCCGATCTACACTCTGCTTGACATAGTCACGGGGTGCAGGATTTTCGATGCACTCGTCAAAGGCCATGCAGATATCGCTGCCCAGATTAGACTGGATCTGCATACTTTCTTCCGGGCCCATAAAAATCTTGTGTCCATCGATATGAGAGGCAAAGGTCACGCCCTCTTCTTTGATTTTACGCAGAGATGCAAGGCTGAAGACCTGAAATCCTCCGGAATCCGTCAGAATAGGCCCGTCCCAAGTCATGAATTTGTGCAGACCACCGCACTCCTTCACCAACTGATCGCCGGGACGCAGATGCAGATGGTAGGTATTGCTCAGTTCCACCTGACAGCCGATATCCTTTAGATCCTTTGCGCTGAGCGCACCCTTGATGGCACCTTGGGTGCCGACATTCATAAATACAGGGGTCTGTACCGTTCCGTGGGCACAGGTAAACTCGCCACGGCGCGCCGCTCCCTCTGTTTTCTTCAGTTCAAACATAGCATTCCCCTCATCCAATATACATTGCGTCGCCAAAGGAGAAGAAACGATACCGCTCCCTGACAGCTTCATTGTATGCATTCAAAATATGCTCTCGTCCGGCAAAAGCAGACACCAGCATCACAAGCGTGCTTTCCGGCAGATGGAAATTCGTGATCAGCGCATCCATCGCCTTGAATTCATATCCCGGGAAAATGAAGATCTCCGTCCATTTGGACTTTGCCTCAAAGGTACCATCCTCGTTGACCAAGGATTCCAAGGTTCTACAAGAAGTCGTTCCGACACAGACCACCCTGCCGCCATGGGCCTTGGTATCATTGAGGATATCCGCTGTTTCCTGTGAGATCATGCAAAGCTCGGAATGCATATGGTGTTCCGAGATCTCCTCTGCCTTAACCGGGCGGAAGGTACCCAGCCCCACATGGAGCGTCACATAAGCCAGTCGGATCCCCTTTTCCTCGATTTTATGCAGCAGATCCTTTGTAAAGTGCAGACCGGCAGTGGGTGCAGCCGCAGAACCGACTGCACGGGAATAGACTGTTTGGTACCGCTCCTGATCCTCCAGCTCTGCCTTGATGTAAGGCGGCAGCGGCATCTTGCCCAACTGCTCCAAAACCTCCAGAAAGATGCCTTCGTAATGGAACTTGACCACGCGGTTTCCATCCTCCTGAACAGAGCTAACGGTAGCCGTAAGCTGACCGTCGCCGAAAATAACCTCCTGCCCCGGCTGCATCTTGCGTCCGGGCTTTGCAAGGCACTCCCACTCGCCATTGCCGAGATCTCGCAGCAGCAGAACCTCTACGGCGCCGCCTGTGGGACGATGCCCGAGCAATCTGGCCGGTAGGACACGGGAGTCATTCATAACCAAACAGTCCCCGGGGTTCAAATAGTCGATAATATCAAAAAAATGTCGGTGAGCCAGTTCGCCCGTTCTGCGATCCATCGCCAGCAAACGGGAGGTATCTCTTTTCTCCAAAGGTGTCTGAGCGATCAGCTCTTCCGGCAGGTCATACCAAAAATCATGCGTTTTCAAATTATTCGTCCTCCAAATATCTAAAGCTTATATATTATAGAACAATTCTGCGAACATTGCAACAGACAAAAACCGGATCTGCGACATAATATGGGTCGGAGGTGCAAATCCATGAAAAACATTTTGTTCAGAGGGCTGTGCACAGCCCTCGTCACCCCATTCATCGGGGACGAAGTCAACTATCCCCTGCTGGAGATCCTGATCCGCAGACAGATCCATGCAGGCGTGCCTGCGATCGTCCTGACCGGAACGACCGGAGAATCGCCCACCCTGTCGGACGAAGAAAAAATCGAGATCTATCGCAGAGGTGTTCTTGCTGCTGATGGCAAATGCAAGATCATTGCCGGAACCGGCTCTAATAACACCGCCCATGCAGTCGCCCTGAGCCAAGCTGCGCAGGCCGTTGGTGCTGACGGACTATTGGTGGTAACTCCATATTACAACAAGGCTACGGCTGACGGTGTTGTGCAGCACTATCTGCAAATCGCCGAATCCGTAGATATCCCGATTATCGCATATAATGTTCCATCCAGAACCGGCATGAGCTTATCCTGCGAGGTATGCAGAAAACTTGCTCAAATTCCGAATATCGCCGGATTGAAGGAGGCCGGCGGCGATTTTTCAAAGATCCTGCGCATTATTGCAGAAAATGGAAATGACCTTCCTGTCTGGTCTGGTAATGATGATCAGACTGTCCCCGTCATGTCTATCGGCGGTCAGGGCGTCATTTCCGTTGCGTCCAATGTGATCCCTCTGCAAATGAATGCAATGGTCAACGCTGCACTTGCTCACGACTACCAACTAGCCGGACTGCTGCAACGAAAATTGCAGCCAGTGTGCGATCTTCTGTTCTGCGAGGTCAATCCGATCCCCGTAAAGGCTGCAATGAATGCCATCGGCTATGATGCAGGCAGCTGCCGCTTGCCTCTGGGTAGTCCCCAAAATGAAAACCGTCAAAAAATCGAGGCATACTTCCGCGCTTTTCGAGATACCCTTGACGAGCCGTAGGTTTCTGCATATAATAGGTTCAATCATTGCAAAAGCGAGTTGATCGAACATGAAATTATCCCTTGTTGTCCCCTGCTATAACGAGGAAGAAAGCGTAAAATTCTTTTTAGATGCAGTCGTCGAAACATTCGATACTTGTGCATATGACTACGAGGTCGTCTTTGTCAATGACGGAAGTCGTGATAATACACTGTTTCAGCTGAAGAAACTGTTTCAAGCCCATAGATGTCCCATCAAAATTGTGAGTTTCTCCCGAAATTTCGGCAAGGAATCTGCCATTTATGCCGGTATGAAATACGCAAGCGGTTCGTATATCTCCCTGATCGATGCAGATCTTCAGCAGCGTCCGGAGATCGTCCGGGACATGGTGCAGAAGTTGGATGACCACCCCGAATATGATGTGGTTGCTGCCTATCAGGATCGCCGGAACGAAGGGAAAGTCCTCCGCTTTTTTAAGAAGAATTTTTACAGCATCATCAATCGTCTATCCAGTGTCAAGCTGCAGCCGGATGCCAGTGATTTTCGCACTTTTCGAAGATGTGTTGCCGAAAATCTGTTGGAAATGGCAGAATATCATCGATTTTCCAAGGGATTATTTGCGTGGGTCGGATACGAAACCTGTTTTATCCCATATACCGCCTGCGAACGGGTATGCGGTACAACAAAATGGTCATTCCCTAAATTGCTCAATTATGCCATCGACGGGATCATCGGTTTCTCTACCGCTCCCCTTCGCCTTGCCACCTATCTCGGCGC
>JARHYV010000212.1 GCA_029258495.1 Faecousia sp.
GGAGGCTTAGCTCAGCTGGTTAGAGCGCTTGCTTCACACGCAAGAGGTCGTTGGTTCGAGTCCAATAGTCTCTACCATATTACCCCTAGAGTCGCAACGACTCTAGGGGGTTCTTTTTACCCGTGCAGGCATGAATGTACATTGTATGACAAAATACGGCACTTTTCAGACACGACAAAAGAGGGCTGAGTTGACTCGGTCCTCTTTTGTTTTTCTGCGGTTATGACGATCAGGTGATTTTCGGACAGCGTCTGCGAAAGGGATGGTGCGTAAAAGGAGGCTATTCTCCGTAGTAGTTGATCCGCCAGTCTTCCCAGTCTGCCAGATCGATATTCTCCCCATAGACATTGTTTGGGCCGGTTCGCCAGTGTGTAAACTGGGTCGGATGACGGCCTGCATATCCCTTGGTGGTGATCCGGTTGTTGGGCAGGCGATATTCGATGCCCGGCTTATATGGATAGCTGCTTGTTCTATGGGTATGGGATTGGGACGAAACGGCATCCGAGCGATTTACGAAAAGCCTGATCAGCTGCCAGACACAAAAAACCAACACACCAATGTAAAAGACAACCATAGAAGTATCCTCCAATACCAGTTACTTTATTATCAGTTTACCATATCGGCAGGGGATATGCAACAAACGCTTGTCATGGCACAGCACTTGCAAGATGAAATATCCCATAAAACACTTGACAAGTCAATAAAAATGATTATACTGAACAGTGTTCAGATTGAGGTGATTTCGTGAATTGTATTGTAACATCCAAGGATGAAATTCTAAAAACAAGCAGGGAGCTGCTCCAAAAACAGGGGTGGTCTGCCATCAACATTCGCTCTGTGGCGGCAGGATGTAATGTCTCTGTCGGCTCGATCTATAATTACTTTGAGTCAAAAGAGGATCTGGTTGCCTCGACCATCGAGAGCGTTTGGTGTGAGGTCTTCCATGGGTCTGAGGATGTGGTCGTTTATCGTGACACGCAGGCATGTATTTCGTGGATCTACCGCCAGATGGAATATGGGCACGATCGGTATCCGGAATTCTTTACGCTCCATTCCATGAGCTTTCTGGTTGAGGAAAAATCAGAGGAGAAACAGCGGATGCAGCGGACATGGCAGCATATTCTGGACGGTCTGAGTTCCGTTTTACGGCAGGATCCCAAGATCCGTATCGATGCATTCAGCGAAAGCTTTACATTGGAGCGGTTTGCGGATACGCTGTTTTCGCTGATGATGGCATCTTTTCTGCGGCAGGACTATGATGCTGAGCCGGTTTTGGAGATCGTACGCAGGGTTATTTATTAAATTCCCACGACCTGTGGGAATTTTTCACCAACCAAAATGAACAATGTTCAAAAGGAGATTTTATTATGAAAGTCAAACGCAGTACACTGCTGCTGATTGCCTGCCTGGTGTGGGGAGCAGCAGGATTTAACATTCTACGAATTGGAATTGAGGCATACAAACCCTATATTACCGTGATAAATATCCTTCTGTCGGGAGTGGTTTTTGCTGTTTTCCAGATATTTATTTTTGGAAAACTGGTGAAGAAACATACTGCCAGAATTCATGGATATACGGAAGAACGCGTGTTTTTCCTGAAGTTTTTTGATGTGAAGTCCTTTGTGATTATGGCGGTGATGATGACAGGCGGAATTTGGCTCCGTTCCAGTGGAGCGGCATCAGACCGATTTATCGCGGTATTTTATTCAGGACTGGGAGCATCCCTGATGTTGGCGGGTATCCGGTTTGGATATGCATATGGAATGGCGATCAGATCGGATAAGAGAGGAAAATCGCTGTAATTCTGTGTAATGATGTGCGGAAAAACCTAAGTTTCTGCCATTGATAAATGATAAAAGGAGAAAAGATATGAAACGCTATGTGAATGTATCCCTATTTTATGCCATCATGGCTATGTTTGGAGGCGTATTTTATCGGGAATTTACCAAATTGAATGGGTTTTCCGGACATACCGCATTGTCGGTGGTGCACACCCACTATTTTGCCCTTGGAATGGGTTTCTTCCTGATTTTGCTGCTATTGGAAAAGAGTTTCGCCTTTACCGACCGGAAGACACAGCGGATCCTGATTGGCTATCATGCAGGTCTGAATTTGACAGCGGTGATGTTTATGGTTCGCGGGGTAGTACAGGTGTTGGGTAAGGAGCTGTCATCGGGATTGAATGCAGCCATTGCGGGAATTGCAGGTATCGGACACATTCTTCTGGGGATCAGCATCGTGCTCCTGCTGCTGCAGATCAAGCGAAAGCTCTGAAAAGACGATCCTCTGGTAACGAGGGGGATTGGGTGGCAAGCCTTGCATATGAGCGTCTGATGTGGTAGACTTAGGCTAAGAGAAAGAAAAGTGGAGGATGGATGAAGTGAAAACAAAAAATCCTTTCGTGCGTATTGCAATTCCTGTGTTTCTAATCTGTATGCTCATCGCAGGTGCTGCGGTATGGAAAACTGTGCAATACAGGAATTCTCATGCGGATGTTCCGGTTCTGCTCTACCACCATATTGACGCACAGGGAGAAGGGGGCAGCACCATTCAGACGGAAACCTTCTTGTCACATCTGGATGCATTGGAGCAGGCTGGGTATACGACCATTACCTTGGATCAAATGATCGACTTTGTTCAAAATGGAACGAAACTGCCCAAGAAACCTGTGGTCATTACATTTGACGATGGATACTTGAGTAATTATGAAATCGCGTTTCCGGCGCTTGCGGAGCGGAATATGAAAGCCACGATTTTCGTGATCGGTGTCAGCGCAGGGAAGGATACCTATAAAGACACAGGAAAATCGATCCTGCCCCATTTTTCTTACGAACAGGCGCGGGAAATGGTGGCATCCGGCGTGATTTCCTTGCAGACCCATACCTATGATATGCACCAGTATCAGCCGTTTGAGCCGGACGGAGGGAGAGAAGGGGTCTTGTCACTGGAGCATGAAACCAAGGAACAATATCTTGAGGCTTTGCGGAATGACTTCCAACGGGGGATCCGTGAATTGGAAACAGTGACCCATGAACCTGTGATTGCACTGGCTTATCCGTTTGGCGCACATTCTTCGGAAAGTGAACAGATTTGTGATGAACTGGGGATCCCGATCACATTTACCATCGAGTCCAAGCATGCCGGCTTGGTCAAGGGCGAGCCGGACAGCCTGCGGCTTTTGGGCAGATATTACATGGATGATATGTCTGCTGAGGAACTGCTGGAGATGATAAAGAAACAGTAATGCCGTTTAGAGTGCATTTGTGAAAAATCGGAGCAAGCAATGCTTGCTCCGATTTTGGCATTATGGAACATTTTTGACCGCTTGGTG
>JARHYV010000301.1 GCA_029258495.1 Faecousia sp.
GGTCTTTGATGCCCAGCTGCTGTGCAATGGGCTGAAGCTTTGCCTGCATCTCATGGTAAGACTTTCCCGCAAGCACCAGCGGAAGATAGATATTATCCTCCAAAGTAAAGGTATCCAGCAGATTGAACTCCTGAAAAACAAAACCCAGATTATCCCGTCGGAATGCTGCCAACTGGCTGTCCTTCACCTTGGACAGATCCTGTCCATCCAGCTGAACCTTACCTTCGGTGGCTTTATCCAGTGCGGCAAGGATATTTAACAGTGTGGTCTTGCCGGAGCCGGATTCGCCCATGATCGCCACATACTCTCCCTGTTCAACGCTGAAGGACACATTACGCAGAGCCTCGATTTTGTTCCCGCCAAAGCGGGTGGTATAGGTTTTCTTGACTCCGTTTACTTCCAATATGCTCATGTTTTTTCCTCCTTTGGAATTTCTGTGGCTATTGTAGCAAAAGAGAGATTTGCATCGCCATTGATTCGGCTTACAAATCCCCCTTGAATTCTAACATTTTTGTAAGAAGTTACTCCACTTCCAGAGTCTGTCGCGAAAAATCGATGGTAACACAGGTTCCCTCATCCAGTACAGACTCCACCCGGATCCTGTGCCCCAAATCGTTGCAGATCCGCCTGCAAAGATACAGTCCGATCCCACTGGCTTTTTTGTCGAGCCGACCATTGCACCCAGTGTAGCCTTTTTCAAAGATCCGCGGCAGATCCTCAGGTGCGATCCCGATCCCCGTATCCCGAATGCACAATGTCTGCTCCGACTGCAACGAAATGGTAATGCTGCCGGATGGTGTATATTTCAGCGCATTGGAAAGCACCTGCTCGATCACAAAGGACAACCATTTTTCATCGGTAATCACTTGCAGACCGATCGGTTCATAGCACAAGCGAAGCTTTCGGTCGATAAATTCACCCGAAAACTTCTTGACCGTCTGGCGAATGATCGTGTCAAGATCATTCGCCTTAAAGCAATAGTCCCGGGACTTTTCCTCCAGTTTCAGGAACATCAGCACCATTTCCACATACTGCTCTACGCGGAACAGATCCAACAGCAGCGCCCTTGTCAACGGAGAGTCCTCATTCTGAAGATGCAGACGCATGGAGGCAATGGGCGTCTTGATCTGGTGCGCCCACACGGTATAGTATTCCACCATGTCGTTATAACGCTGACTGGTTTCAGAACGGAACGCTGACTGCTCCTGTGTCAACAGCCGGATGATATTTTCATAATCCCGTTCTTCGATCCCGTCCGGGACAGGCAGCTCTTGGGATAGAATGTCCGTTAAGTCCGTGATACGGGACACCTTCTGATGCCAGTGCTTTACCCTGAAAAAATCCAACCCCATCAATAGCAGTCCCATCATAGCGCACAGCACAGCCGGATACATGACCGGCTCCGCAGGAAGGTGGTACAGACGAAAAGTAACAAGGAACACAAGGAGAAAAAGGAAAAATACCCCTATACTTCTTCGCCTTTGTTTCAAATATCGAAGGAATAATTTCATATCAAGCGCTCCTGTCATTCCGAAATCACATAGCCAACGCCGAATTTGGTCGTAATGAAATGCTCCAGACCTGCTGCATCCAGTTTCCTGCGAAGTCTGTTCACATTCACAGACAGGGTATTCTCATCCACAAAGCTGTCGGTTTCCCATAATACTTCCATGAGTTTCTCTCGGCTGATCACTTTCCCCTTATTTTTCATCAGCACCAGCAGGATCCGATATTCATTCTTTGTCAGAGCGATTTTCTGATCCTGATAGCAAAAAGAATTGTCCCCGGTATTCAGGATCGCACCGCGGTGCTCCAACAGCTTGCTGGAGGACGCAAAATCATAGGTTCTGCGAAGCATCGCCTGTAATTTTGCCATCAGTACATTCTGGTCAAAGGGCTTTGCAATAAAATCATCCGCTCCCATATTCATCGCCATCACGATGTTCATGTTGTCCGAGGCAGACGAAATAAAAACGATGGGCACATTGGAAACCTTTCGGATCTCGTTGCACCAATGATAGCCATTAAAGAATGGGAGTGAGATATCCAAACGCACAATATGCGGCGAAAACTCCGCAAACTCAGTCATCACATGGCGAAACGACCGGACACAATGCACCTGTAATTCCCACATCTCCGCCTGCGCTTTGATTGCCTCTGCAATTCCTCTGTCATCCTC
>JARHYV010000034.1 GCA_029258495.1 Faecousia sp.
CTGCAATGCGGTGCACAGAATCGTGTGCTGTGTGCAGCGTAGCCTGCCTTGAGTGAATATGCCGGGGAAAGGGGATCTGGCGGATGACGGTTATGGCCATGACCGTTTCCGATATTGCCCCTGGAAACCATATTTGCAAAAGAGGCTAAGAATCAGAACGTTTTGCGGTGGAAATCACCTAGGCTGTCTTCACCGGGCAGACGAGGGATTGCAGTACGGACTAAGTGGCAATCGGGTACTCATTACATGGTAACACTTGAGCTTTGAGATCAAAGGGAAACCGCCTGCGCGGCAACGGCAGGTTCTCATTGGGGAAACCCCACCCGACCTAAGCCGTAAGATTTATCTCGTCTGCCGCCGTCACTACCTATAAAAAGGGGAATCCATTCGTGTCAAAATCTGATCCCAGTTCGGTCAAAAAGGAAGAAAAACGGAAAAACAGAAAATGGATTTTAACTGTTTTCGTTTCCACGATTTTTATCTCGGGCCTCATTTCTTTGGCATCGGATGAGCTGATGAAACGAAGCAATATGGCAGTTGCCTTTATCATTTTGCTGGTAATCGTTCTAATCGGTATTGTTTTTGATATCATCGGCATGGCAGTTGCATCTGCAGATGAAAAACCGTTCCATTCCATGGCATCCCGCAAAGTGGCAGGTGCACAGGAATGTATTATGCTTCTGCGCAATGCCGAGCGGGTCAGCTCCATTTGCAACGATGTGGTTGGCGATATCTGCGGCGTTGTTTCCGGATCGGCCTCCGCAACCATTGCGGCTCAGGTTCTATCCAATTTTGAATTCGGATGGCCGGATATTGTCACCTTGGCGATGTCATCGCTGGTTGCTGCATTGACAGTCGGCGGCAAGGCAATCGGTAAGGGATTTGCTGTCAATTCCAGTACCGCCATCGTTTTCAGGGCGGGACAGGTCATCTATGCATTGCGCAATATGCCGACGATCCTACTCGGGATCAAACAGAAAAAATGAAAAGGGTTGTGAAACCGTGTCTATATTACCTACTATCCAAGATCATGATGATCTCGTCAAGCTCAATGACGCACAGCGTCAGCAGCTATGTTCCGAGATCCGTGAATTTATCATTTCTCATGTGGCAAAAACCGGCGGCCACCTTGCCTCTAATCTGGGCGTGGTGGAGTTGAGTGTTGCCCTCGAAACCGTATATAATACTTCAACAGACCGTCTGGTTTTCGATGTTGGTCATCAGTCTTATGTCCATAAGCTGTTGACCGGCCGCCAGGCGGATTTTGACCGTCTGCGTATGTTCGGCGGGATGTCGGGGTTCCCAAAGCCCGGCGAAAGCGTTACGGACTCCTTTGTTGCAGGGCATGCATCCAGTTCTGTTTCCATTGCACTGGGAATGGCGCGGGCCAGAAAACTGACCGGTGAGGATTACAATGTCGTTGCGTTGATCGGCGACGGAGCGGCTACCGGCGGCATGGCCTATGAGGGGCTGAACGATGTGGGCGGCAGTGGCGAGCCGATGGTCATTATTCTGAATGACAACGAGATGTCCATCGATCCCAATGTGGGCGGTATGGCAATGCATCTGTCCAAAGTCCGCACCAAAGAAGGATATTCCAATTTCAAGAAATTCTATCGTAAGACTACGGCAAATATTCCGTGTGGCGATGTGATCTACAAATTTACCCATCGTGTAAAGGAGCACCTGAAGCATAAACTGCTCCGCGGCACCATGTTTGAGCATATGGGCTTGGATTATCTCGGCCCCGTAGATGGGCATAATCTTCCTGAACTACTGCAGGTGCTGCGCACCGCAAAGGGAATGAACAAGCCTGTGCTTGTGCATGTGATGACCCATAAGGGGCACGGGTATGACCCGGCTGAGAATAACCCGGCGAAGTACCACGGTGTTGGAAAATTTGATCCGGCCGACGGTCATGGCCTTGGTGCGAAAAAAGAAACATTTTCCGATGTTTTCGGTAATGCGATGATCGAGCTTGCTAAGGAAGAGCCCA
>JARHYV010000009.1 GCA_029258495.1 Faecousia sp.
TACATTGCCGGCAATGTGATCTCGTTTCTCAATCACCAGAACCTTCTTCCCGGCATCCGTCATCTGACGGGCAAACGCTGCTCCTAACAGTCCGGCACCTACGACCAAGTAATCATAGTTCATTGAAATCTTCTCTCCTTTCTCTGTCTGACCGCCCATGCAGTCAGAGCATCGATACGATCCTGATACGCAGGATCCAATAACAACATTTTCTCCATGTAAACAAAAGAGCCCGGCTACTCTGTGCAGCCGGTTTATCGGGCTTTTGAAGATCATCCTCTGATCGGCTGCCCGCTCTTTATATCTCGATTTCAGCCTGCTGTTTCTGCACCGCCGGATGGTGCGAAGTGCCGCTTGCCGCGGTCACTTCACACCAGAGCTCCGGTGCGTATTTCAGTTCTTCAGGTGATCGGGCACCTGATCCATTGTCTGATACTTCTTCATGGCCTCCTCAACGCTCATGCCGTCCTCGATGGCAATCTTACGGGCAGCATTGACAGCCTGAATTTCCTTCATCTTATCACCGGTGAGGCTGTAGCCCTTCATTGCCATCAGGGTTGCGAGCCATGCCAGCATGGGGATGACACAGAACATCACGATGACCGCCACCTTGATACCGAAGGAATAGGGGGTGCTGTCGGTGGGCAAATCAGGCAGACCTGCACACACGAGGAAAATCACTGCTACCAAGGTCTGAGCCAGTGAGGACACCAGCTTATCGACCAGAGAGAACATCGTACCCATGATACCGGGGATGTACTTGCCGGAACGATAGGTTTCGTAGTCGGAGCAGTCGGCAACCATGGGGATGGGCATATCAGCGGTTGCATAGTATGCGCCATAGCCGATGCCAAAGAATACCATGAACAGGATGGTATACAGGTTGATGGCATTGCCGCCGCTGAAGGGGAATGCCAGCATCAGGCTGGGGTTGCTGTGATCGCTCATGATCAGCAGCACCAGAACACCGACATAGCTCACCAGAGCCACAAAGACATAGCGGATCAGAGATGCGCGCTGACCCTTCTTCTGACTGGTGCGCATAGACAGCAGGAAGAACGGAACGGCACACACATAACCCAGAACCATTGTGGGCAGGTACAGGGAATTGTAGTTGCCCATCATGATGCCGTACAGCGCAAGCAGCACGGTGGTGTTGGTTGCGATCGCCAGAGCCAGCTTGCAGCCTGCGCCTGCAACCATCAGACGCTGCATGGGCTTATTGGCCTTGATGATCTGCATGTATTCGGAGATCTTAACCTTCTCCTGATGGCCGCCCAGACCATAGAACTCAGGACGATCCTTGGCAGCAATACCGATGATGGCCAGAATGGTCAGGAACACGGAAATTGCAATACCGATGGGAACAATGATGCGATAGACAACAGGGTTTGCATAGCCGGAAACAATAACATTACCGGCAGCATCCTTCACATCATAGCCAGCCTTGACCAGAGGGATCATGAACTGCATGATGCCCATACCTGCCAAAGAGCCGACGGTATTGAAGATGGTAAACATAGGACGCTGGTTGGGGTCATTGGTCAGAACCGTCTGACCGGCACGGGTAACGGAGGTCTGGAAGGTATAACCCAGAACCCAGATAAAGTAGATGACGGTGAAACCAATGTAGCGCACCGGCATCATGGTTTCGGGAACCATAGGCAGCAGAATGTAAAGTGCGATCACGCTCAATGCCATGACAACACTGCCCAAGATCATAAAGGGACGGAATTTACCGATCTTTGTGTCGGTACGATCCATCATGGCGCCGATGATCGGGTCAGTGATGGCATCGAACACACGCATCACGGTGACCATGATGGATGCGAAAATGCCCAGATGCAGGATGCTCGATCCAAACTGAGCGATATAGGACAGGATCAGCACAAAATACACATTGGTCGCGCCGTTGTTCAGGGGGAACAGAACCAGCTGATATGGTTTTGCCCGATTAAGCGAACTCCTCTGTTCAGAGTTTTCTTTCATTGCCGATTGAACTCCTTGCAATTAAATTCTTTACAATATATGGATCATTCGATCCAAGCAGGATCCTTCCCGCTTTTTACACCCAGTTTGCACTGGAGCTGTTTTTCTTTTTCAGTTTGTAAGCCGGATTAGGCTTCTCCACATGCCGGAGGGTCATTGCATCATGGCACTCACCGGCTTTTACTTCCAGCTTTACCTGTCCATTCAGAGGAACCTTAAAGGTGAAGACCTTCTCCCCCTGCTGAGTTTCCAAAAGCTTTCCGTCGCAGTAGAGGGAAACCTCATTCAGATTGGAATAAACCTTGACAGTAGTCACTGCCTCCGTGCGGTCTGCATAGCGTCTGCCGCACAGATGGACAAAGGGTTCTTCACTCCAGTAAGCCTTATAGACATAGAAGCTGTCCTTCTTGAGCTGCCGGTCAAAGGTCACCAGCCCCTTGTGGTTCATACCAGGCTCACCACCCTGATCACGGGCATCCGCAGCGAAATCGAACATATTCCAGACATGGGTGCTCCACATATAAGGATGACGCTTGAAACATCTGAGCATGAACTCATGATAGATGGCCTGATACTCCTCTGTGTGATCACCGCGACGGGGCTTGGAGGAATGCAGATTAGGCATGCCTTCGCAGCCGTATTCGGAATATCCCAGACAGCGCTTGGGATAGACTTTATGGAAGAAACTGATCCACAGGTCATTCAGGAACAGACCGGGTACATACCAACCCAGATACAGGTTCCAAGACACAAGATCAGAAATGTGCGCCACCGGATTGAAGGGGCCGCACACTGCGTAGCAGGCCAGACTGGTGGGACGGGTCGCATCCATGCTGTGGCACAGATCGTTGAGCACCCGATGGTTGTCCATCATGTCTTTCTTGTCCTTGGTGGAGATGGTGATCTCGTTGGACAGGCCCCATGTGATAATGGAGGGATGGTTATAGTTCTGGATGATGAGCTCCTTCATCTGACTGATGGTGTTCTCTCGTCCATTGGGCATGTGCTCGGAAATATAAGGAATTTCCGCCCAGACGATCATGCCGTACTGGTCGCACAGGTCGTAGAAATACTGGTCGTGCTGATAGTGGGCAAGACGGATGGTGTTGGCACCAATTTCACGGATCAGCGCCATATCCTCATCGTGATGCTCCCGTGTCAGGGCATTACCGAGTCCCTTGCGATCCTGATGGCGGGATACACCATGGAGCGGATAGGGTCGTCCATTCAGGAAGAACCCCTTCTTGGGATCAGCCTCAAATGTCCGGACGCCAAAGCGGCTGGAGATCTCATCCAGAACCTCACCATCCTTGGTCAGCCGCAGTACGGCGGTGTAGAGATACGGATCCTTAATGCCGTCCCACAGATGCACCTGAGGAATTTCCAGAGTTGTATCTGTTCCCGTGCCTTCTGCCACAGTTTTACCGGCAGCATCGTTCAAGAGGATCTGCACTTGCCCATCTTCCGTATTTGTCCAGGACTTTACCTGAACCATGCCGGAGGTCCCCTTTACTGTGGGAGTGATCTGCAGACCGGGGCCGCCAAAGTGATCCAGATCAAAATGGCACTTATTCACAACCAAGATCAGAACATCCCGGTAGATGCCGCCATAGAAGGTGAAATCCGCCTTCTGGGGGTAGACCCGATCGTTGACGCTGTTATCCACGCGAACGGTCATCTGGTTTTCTTTGGTGAGCATATCGGCGATCTCCACCCGGAAGGTTGAGTAGCCGCCATCATGGTGAACGACCGTTTTGCCATTCAACTCTACATCAGCCGAGGCATTTACACCCCGAAACTCCAGATACACGGTCTGGGTATTCGGGTCAAATTCCGGCATGGAAAATGTTTTCTTATAGATACAGGTACCGCGCCAATAGTCGTTACCGCCATCTTGTCCGTCTGATGCATTCCAGGTATGGGGCAGGTCGATATGTTCCGGTGTGCCCTGAGGGCCAAAAAAGGTCCAATCCTGGTTTAATGAAATGCTGTTTCGCATCAAGCTTCTCCTTATCTACTGTTGCAGAACTTTGTATCCATCACCTCGAAGTATGCGTTCGAGTATCATTGGTCGTTGCTGCCAGATTAAATTTGATTATATTTGCGGGCTTTAATACAAGTCCACCGCAGGATCATGGATCCTGTGGCGGACTTGCTTGTCATCTCAAAGCCAATCTAGTGATTTGACTTACTCGTTTGTTTTCTTTTTCTTGCCGGGAACCATGTCCATTACCAGCAGAGCCAAAGACAGCACGCTCAGCACAGCCAGAGTGATCTGAGCCACATTCAGAGTGGTCTGCCACCAAGGAGTGACCATCACGATTCTGGTGTCCATTCCGATGCCGTCCATGCCGCGGGAATGGAGGACAGTGTACAGGATCCGATGTGCGGACTCGCGCATTGCCCGAGCCATAGGAGCGTTGGGTGTTGCACCATTGGGGCCATAAGCTGCGAACTCAAAGCCCAGATCGCCGGAAGTGGATGCGATTGCACCGGTGCCAGTGGTGCCGGGGAAGTTATCGGGAATGTCACAGCCGCCCAAGACCTCATGAGGCTTGCTCATATAGTCCTTCTCGTACATATCGGTAACTGCAAAGCCAGTCATGCCTGCCTCGCCGCGGAGCCAGTCGGTCAGCAGCTCGTGAGAGGCACCTGCCCATACGGCACCGATCCGGTTGAAAGCGGTCATAACACACTTGGCATCAGCATTGACGATGGGCAGCTCGAATGCACGCAGGTACAGCTCACGCATTGCCTGCTCGTTGCACCAAGTACCCAGGCCCTGACGCTGGAGTTCCTGATCATTCAGCGCAAAGTGTTTGTTGTAGACATACACGCCCTTGGACTGGATGCCGCGAGTTTCATAGGCGCCGATCAGTCCGGTCAGAATGCCGTCCTCGGAGTAGTACTCAAAGACGCGGCCTGCATAGGGAGTACGATGGATATTCAGGCCGGTGCCGTAGAAACCGGCATAACCTGCCCACATAGCGTCCTCACCGATCAGCTCGCCGACTTCCTCTACCAGTTCATCGTTCATGGTTGCAGCAATGATATTGTTGCTGGGATAGCAGGTACCGGTCAGGTTCTTGTCGGGATCGTTGGTCTGGTTTGCATAGCCGTTGATACCGGCAGAATACTTCTGAGTAACACCGGAGGGGCCATTGTGATCCAGAGTCTCGGGCTTGCCCACAGACTCAAGAGAAACGGTCATACGCAGGCCAACTGCACACAGACGGGAAAGATCCTCAAAGCTCAGCTGGTTCAGCAGCTCATCCCACTTGGGATCGTTGTAAGGCAGCGGCTCGCCATTCTCGTCCTTCAGCAGCTGAATGAGAGAATAAGTGGTGTCGTCAGAGCCCATCACAGGCCAGTTATCGTCATTTGCAGGCAGATCTGCATCATCCAGAATGGTATCCTGATACATCATCTCTGTCATGGCAAGCTTAACGAAGTTGTCGTTCAGACCGTCGCCATTTTCGTCAGCCCACAGCATCAGAGTATCCTGCCAGTTGTTGCGGGACAGATAGGTGATCTGATTGTCGCCCTTGCCCTCATAGCGGTTGATGTCAGCGCCGGCAAAGAGGCTTGTGACTTCGGCGCCGGTGCCGTATGCCTTGGAATAGGTTTCTGCATCAAATTCATAAGTGGTCTGGTAGACCATGCTGGTGTTGCCGTCTGCGGTCATGCCGTTTTCGACAGTCTTGCCCTTGGCAGCCAGAATGTTGTTGATTGCCTCGTGGCTGTTAGCCGCAGCAGTCAGGTAGTAGTTGCCGGCATCCAGAATGAAGGAACCGGTTCCCAGAGCATCATAGCTGGTCAGGAAATACTCGGGGAAGGTGATGGTCACAGTCTCGGTTGCACCGGGCTCCAGCATGCCGGTCTTGCCATAGCCGACCAGCTCCACAGATGCCTTCTCGATCTGGTTTGCTCGGTCATAGTCGGTGTAGGGCTTCTGAGCGTACAGCTGCACAGCCTTCTTGCCGGCTACTGCGCCGGTGTTGGTAACATCAACCGTTACAACATACTCGGTATCGGCGCCCTTGCCCTGCTTCTCCACCTTCATGTTGCCCATGTCAAAGGTGGTGTAGCTCAGGCCGTAGCCGAAGGGATAAGCGACCACATTGTTATACTGGAAGTCGCCCACGTTCGCAGCACCCAGAACAGTGTCCTCATATCGGGTTTCCGTGTAGCGATAGCCTACATAGATACCCTCCTGATATGCCACGTAGCTTGTGTACTTAGCGGGGCTGGAAACAAAGGTATAGTCGGCAGCGTTGGTATAGGTATAGTTGCCGAAGTTTGCCATGCCGGGATTCAGCAGGTTGTTGGTCCACCAAGTGTCGGGCAAGGAGCCGGAGGGGTTGACCTTACCGCTCAGGATATCACCGACTGCGTAAAGACC
>JARHYV010000086.1 GCA_029258495.1 Faecousia sp.
CGCAGGCTGCCGGAGCTGAACCTGAGGACGATCCGGTGTCTTGTTCAGGGCAGCGAGCACTCCGTAGTGGATGCAGTCAAAGGCTGCCTTCTCCGACAGGAACTTCACCTCGGTTTTGGCAGGATGCACATTCACATCCACCGTATGGGCAGGGAGCGTCAAATGAAGGACACAGGCAGGAAATTTTCCTACCATCAGCTGATTTCGGTATGCCTCCTCCAATGCTTGGATGAGCAGACGGGAACGAACCGGTCTGTCATTGACAAAGAAGGTTTGCAGATTTCGGCTGGGGCGTGCATCCGTGGGCTTTGAAACAAAGCCCGTGACATGATAGTCCTCCCAACGGGAGTCCACCCGAACAAAACGGGCAGAGTCCCGTCCGTATACACAGTAGACGGCGGCACCCAGATCGCCGCTGCCGGGAGTTTGCAGGGTCTGCTTGCCGTCACGGATAAAGGTAAAGGCGACATTGGGATGCGCCAGTGCCTGCAGCTGGACGGCGGCAGCCACTTTTCCGCCCTCTACGGAGTCTGATTTCATAAACTTCATGCGGGCAGGGGTATTATAGAACAGATCCCGGACGATGATGGTGGTGCCTTCCGGGCAGCCGATCTCCTCTTCGTCGGTGATCTCGCCGGCCTCCAGCTGCAGGCTGACTCCGGAAATTGCGCCGGCGGTCTTGGTCATCAGATCCACACGGCTGACAGAGGCAATGGCTGCCAAAGCCTCACCCCGGAAACCCATGGTCGCAATGGCGCCCAGATCCTCCGCGCTGCGGAGCTTGGAGGTCGCATGGCGCAGAAAAGCCGTGCGTGCATCCTCCGGCGTCATGCCGCAGCCGTCGTCTGTGACACGCAGGAAGGTCATGCCGCCGTTGCGGATCTCGATGGTGATCTTGGATGCACCTGCATCCACCGCGTTTTCAAGCAGCTCCTTGACCACGGAGGCAGGTCGCTCTACCACTTCGCCGGCGGCGATGAGATTGGCGATATGTGGGGATAATTGGATGATTTTCGGCATAGCGGTCACCTCAGATGAAATAGGCTGAATAGATTGATTGCGCTGTGGATCAGAATGGGAGCAATCAGCGAGTCGGTCGCCTTCATGGCCCAGCACAGCACCAATCCGGCAGGAAGATACTGGATAAAGCACAGCAGCAGGATCCGGGCAGGGAACAGACCGATATATCCCACCACATGGATCCCGGCGAAAACAAGCACGGACAGGGCGAAAGCCCATGGCGGACTGCGGTGGAACACAGGTGCAAACAGCAGTCCCCGAAACAGGCATTCCTCTGCCACGGGAACCAGAAATCCAATGCCGATCAGCATGGGAATAGGGGCCTCGTACACCATAGAGGCAACGGCAGCATCATTGACATTGGAAAAATCCGGATAGAGATACAGCAGCAGTGCTCCGATCAGTGAGCCGGCAAGCTGAAAGACAATAAAGCCGGTGACGGCCACCGCCAATATGCGCACAGGATGCGCAAGGGCATTGTGGACGGAGCGGTGCAGCATGGTGCGAAACAGGATCAGGCAAACTGCAAAATTGATGAGATGATAGATAATATTTACGGTAGCCTCTGAAGTGATCCCAACTGCCCTGCCCAGAGAAAACAGCAGACCGGGCAGCAGGAGCAATTCAAAAAGCAGATAGACAAAGCCCCGTTTTTGATTGACAGGGGAAAGGGTCAATGTAAAATCATGTTTCATTTTAACATCTGTTTCAGCTTGAACAGCTCGTTCATGGCCTCGATGGGGGTCAGGGTTTCCACGGTCAGAGCGGAAAGTGCATCACGGATCTGCAGGGCACTGACATCCATCATGGACACCTGCGCATCGTCGTGCTGTGTGGGCTGCTTGGCAGGCTGACAGCCGCCGCTTTCAAGCTCTTTCAGGATCTCACGGGCCCGGACGATGACGGAATTCGGAAGACCTGCAAGCTTTGCGACCTCGACACCGTAGGAGTCATCGGTAGCCCCGGGGACGATCTTTCGCAGGAAGATCATATCACTGCCCCGTTTTTTTACTGCGATATTGTAATTTTTTACATTGGGAAGTTCATTCTCAATGGTGGAAAGCTCATGGTAATGGGTGGCAAACAGGGTCTTTGCACCCAGCTTTTTGGGGTTGGCAGCGTGCTCTAAGACAGCTCGGGCAATGCTCATGCCATCGTAGGTAGAGGTGCCGCGGCCGATCTCGTCAAGGATCAGCAGGCTCTTGGCAGTGGCATACTTCAGAATGGAGGCAACCTCTGCCATCTCTACCATAAAGGTGGACTGACCGGAGGCCAGATCATCACTGGCCCCGATTCTGGTGAAGACCCGATCCACAAGCCCGATCCTTGCACTGCGGGCAGGGACAAAGGAGCCCATCTGCGCCATGAGGACAATGAGCGCGACCTGACGCATATAGGTGGATTTACCTGCCATATTGGGGCCGGTAATGATGGCGACCTGCTGATCGGCACTGCCAAGATGGGTATCGTTGGGGACAAACAGCGCATCCTTCAGGACGACCTCCACCACAGGGTGACGACCATCCTGGATCTCCAGCTCACTGCCCAAGGTGATCTCGGGCCGGCAGTAGCCTCGCTGTACCGCAACATTGGCAAGACTGCACAGGCAGTCGGCTGCGGCGACCGCTGAGGCAGAGGTCTGGACACGGCAGGCCTGTGCCGCCAGATGCTCACGCAGCTGGGTGAAGATCTGATATTCCAGAGCCACCAGTCGGTCTTTGGCGGTAAGGACTTGGGTTTCCAGTTCCTTCAGCTCCTGCGTGATATAGCGTTCACAGTTGGTCAGGGTCTGCTTGCGGATGTACTCGGCAGGCACTTGATCGACGAAGGATTTGGAAACCTCGATATAGTAGCCGAAAACCCGGTTATAGCCGATTTTCAGAGTGCGGATGCCGGTGCGCTCCTTTTCACTGGCCTCGATGGCAGCAATGGTGCCGGAGCCGCCGTTCATAATATCTCTCAGGTGGTCGGCCTCTTCATTGGCTCCGGGGCGGATCATACCGCCTTCCCGAACAGTCAGAGGCGGCTCGTCCACAATGGTGCGCTCGATCAGGTCGGCACAGTCGGTGAGCGGATCGATGGCCTCCTCAAGCTTGCGGAGCATGGGGGCATCCAGTCGGGAAAGCTGTGCCTTTACCTCAGGCAGCGCACGGCAGCCCCGGGCAAGCCCCAGAAGATCCCGGCAGTTTGCAGAGCCTGTGACGATGCGGGTCATGACCCGTTCCAGATCGGACACATCGTTCAGCGCCTGACTGAGCTCACCCCGGCAAATGGTGGAATTGACCAGATCCTCCACCGCACCATGGCGGCGTGTGATCTCGGCAGCATCCAGAAGAGGCTTTTCCAGCCAGCTGCGCATCATGCGGCTGCCCATGGCGGTGCGTGTCTTGTCCAGAACCCACAGCAGGGTGCCTTTCTTTTCCTTGCCGCGCATGGTTTCGGTCAGCTCAAGGTTTCGCCGTGCATCCAGATCCAGCTCCATGAACCGACCCGTTGTGTAGAACTGGAGCTGACGGATATGGGCAAGGTCGTTCTTCTGAACGAACAGCAGGGTAGAAAGCAGCGCACCGCATGCGATGACGGTGCAGTCCAAGCCGGCGATCCCCATTTGGGCGAGGCTCTGATCAAAGTGCTGCTCAAGGAGCGTTTCGGCATCGGACAGCCGGAACTGCTCGGGTTTTCCCTCGTCCACGCAGCAGCTCAGCCGCTGAAACAGTGTGGTTTCCAGTTCTTCCTGATCCACACCCGTGCCGCCGCGGATGACCTCACTGGGGGAAAAACGCCCCAATTCCGATGCAGCGGCAGCGGCATCTGAGCACACGGTTGCAAAAAATGCACCGGTGGAAACATCACAGAAGGCAAGACCGTAGCGGTCAGCCTCACCATAGACGCAGGCGAAATAGTTGTTCCGGCTTTCGTCCAGCATACAGCTTTCCGTAACGGTGCCGGGGGTGACGATCCGTGTGATATCCCTCTGGACAATGCCCTTGGCAGTGGAAGGATCCTCCATCTGCTCGCAGATGGCGACCTTGTAGCCCTTCTGCACCAGTCGGGCAATGTAGGAGTCCACACTGTGGAAGGGGACACCGCACATGGGAGTCTGCTCTTCCTTTGGCTTGCCGCGATCCCGGGTGGTCAGGGTCAGATCCAGCTCCTTTGCGGCAAGCCGGGCATCTTCGTCGAACATTTCATAGAAATCGCCCAGTCGGAAAAATAAAATGCAATCCTGATTCTGTGCTTTGATATCGTTATATTGTCTGCGCATGGGGGTCAGCTCTTGATTTTGAGCCATGGCATTCACTCCTTGTCTAAGCTGCCTGACAGACTCCATGTACTGGAGCCTGTGACGGTGACCATTGCATAGCTGCCGATCAGGCTTTCGTCGCCGGTCAGGCGAACCAGTCTGCCGCCTTCGGTGCGGGAGGTGAGCTTGTCACCGTCCACTCCGTCGATCAGCACCCGCATATGTCTGCCCACATAGGATTTGTGGATCTCTTCGGAAATGGAATTCTGAAGGCTGCAGAGCCGGTCAAAACGGGCATTTTTCTCTTCTTTTGGGGTTGGATCCTCCATTTCGGCGGCAGGAGTGCCGGCTCTGGGGGAGAAGATAAAGGTAAACAGGGCATCATAACGCACCTGCTGAATGAGAGTGAGGGTTTCTTCAAATTCCGCATCGGTTTCCCCGGGGAAACCGACGATGACATCGGAGGTCAAGACCAGATCCGGCATGACGCTCTTGGCATAGTCGATCAGCTCCAGATATTTTTCACGGTCATAGTGGCGGTTCATCGCCTTCAGAACACGGCTGGATCCGGACTGGAAGGGCAGGTGCAGCTGCTTGGCGATCTTGGGATAGGCTGCCATGGTGTCAAACAGCTTTTTGCCGGCATCCCGGGGGTGACTGGTCATGAAACGGATCAGAAATTCGCCGTCCAACTGGGCAATCTTGGCAAGCAGGTCGGAAAAATCGATGCTCTGCTCCAGATCCTTGCCGTAGGAGTTGACATTCTGCCCCAACAGGGTGATCTCCTTGCAGCCGGAGGCAATCAGCTCTTTACATTCTGCCAGAATATCCTCGGGCAAACGGCTGCGCTCACGACCCCGGACATAGGGGACGATGCAGTAGGTGCAGAAATTGTTGCAGCCATACATGATGGACACCCATCCCTTCAGGCTATTGCTGCGCACCACAGGCAGACCCTCGGCAATGGAGCCGGGCTCGTCCACGGAGGAGAAGGCACGCTTGGAGCCGGTGAGGACTTGGTACAATAGGCTGGGGAACTGCCACAGGTGGTGGGTAGAGAAGACCCCGTCCACATGGGGATAGCTCTTGCGGATGCGTTCAACGACCTGCTCCTGTCCTGCCATACAGCCGCACAGGAAGATCTTCTGCCCGGGGTGACGGCGCTTGGTATGGGTCAATGCACCCAGATTGCCGAAGACACGCTGCTCTGCGTGCTCTCGGATGGCACAGGTATTCATAATAACAACATCGGCACCTTCTGCCTCGTTGCAGATGGCATAGCCGGCATCGCTCAGCATTCCGCGGATCCGCTCGGAGTCGGCCTCGTTCTGCTGACAGCCATAGGTTTCCACATAGGCTTTGGGAGTGATGCCCCGCTCCAACCAAATGGACTGGATCCGGGCGCAGTAGGACAGCTGCTCGTCCACTTGGGGCTGGGTAATTCTGGTGGTTTTGGTATTCACAGTAAATATCCTCCGTAACTGGATAAAAATATCAATTTAATACAATATTTTATCATTATTTCAGCGAATTTTCAAGGGATAGATTGCGGAGATACAGAAAAACCCCGAAAGATCGGAAAATCTTTCGGGGTCTTGGTTATTTGGAGGGTTCCTCCGGGAAGGAATAGCGTTCCTGATATTTCTGGAAACGCTCGGAATATTTTGCGCTTTCGTCCAGCTGACCGGCTCTCAATGCGCCCAGATATTCGTGAGCCTCCAGTTTGCCCTCGGCTACCTGAAGCATTTCGATGGCGATATTGGAACAGTGGTCGGCGATCCGCTCGTAGGAGGTGAGCAGATCCTCGAGGACGAAACCGTATTCGGTGCTGCACATGCCGTCACGCAGGCGGCGCACATGGCGGGATTTGACCTCGCGTACCAGACTGTCAATGACCTGCTCCTGAGGCTCCACCTTCTTTGCGAGGAACAGATTGTTGGAAACAAATGCCTCAACCGTGCGATCCACGGCATCCATCACGGCACGCTCCAGAACAGCCAGCTCTGCCTTTGCTTGATCGGAGAAATTGATTCCTTTATCGGCGATCTCCTTGCCGGCCTTGGCGATGGAGATGGCATGGTCGGCGATCCGCTCCAGATCACTGATGCAATACAGCAGTGTATTCAGCGTGCGATTGTCATTTACAGCCAGATGGGCACTGGAAAGCTTTACAAGATAGGTGCCCAGTGCATCCTGATAGCGGTCGGAGGTATCTTCCAGAGCGCTGACCTGCTCCATGGCTTTGTCATCGTATGCTCTGGTCAGGTCGATGGCCTGATGGACGGATTCCGCACAGACATTCGCCATACGATTGGCAATTTCGTGGGCGCGCTGTACGGCAACGGCAGGAGTCGCCAGCAAGCGTTCATCCAGCAGCTCGTTGTGCTCGGGGGATGCTGTATCCGGTACGGAAAGGATCGCCAGACGCTCCAGAACGCTGTGCAGGGGCAGCATCACAAGGGTGGTGATGATATTAAAGGCTGTGTGGATCATTGCGATGTCAAAAGGTGTGGCAAAATCATTCAGGAAATTCCACGGATAGATGGCGCCGATGCCATAGAAGATCAGTACGAAGATCAAAACGCCGATGACATTGAAATACAGGTGCACCATTGCGGTACGCCGGGCATTGCGGTTGGCGCCCACGGTGGAGATCATAGCTGTGACGCAGGTACCGATGTTCTGACCCAGAATGATGGGCAGCGCGGTACCGGTGGTGACGACCCCGGTGGCACACATGCTTTGCAGGATACCGACGGATGCAGAGGAGGACTGGATCACGGCAGTCAGCACAGCACCGGCGAGAATGCCCAGAACAGGGTTGGAGAAGGAAATCATCAGGTTTGCAAACCAGGTTTCGTTCTCCAGAAATTTCATGGCATCGCCCATGAGCTGCATGCCGGTCATCAATGCCATGAAACCAAGCATAATGGTACCGATGCCCCGCTTGCGCTCGGACTTGGTGAACATGAACAGGATGATGCCGATGGTTCCGAGCAGGGGAGCCAGTGTGGTGGGCTTGAAGAGCTGAACGATCAGACTGTCGCCTTCCAAGGCGGTCAGGGACAGGATCCATGAGGTGACGGTGGTGCCCACATTGGAGCCCATGATGACGCCCACGGCTTGTTTCAGTGTCATGATGCCGGAGTTTACAAAACCGACTACCATGACGGTGGTTGCGGAGGAGGACTGGATCACTGCGGTGACTGCCATGCCGAGGAAAAAGCCTCGCATGACAGTGGAACTCATCTTCGCCAGAATGGTCTGCAATTTGCCGCCAGCCTGACGCTCAAGGGCTTTGCCCATGACATCCATACCAAACAGAAACAGTGCTAGTCCACCAAGCAAGGATATGATCTTGAGAATATACATGGTCATTGAAAAAAATCCTTCTTTCTAATGGAAATTGCGCTGAGATGATTTGCAATCAATCGATACCAGTATATCAACTCTGGAAGGGATTGTCTATGGAAAGATAGACAGAAATGGTAACTTTCATGCATAGTATGAAAAAACCCGCCAATATGTGGCGGGTTTTGGTCATTTGTGGTATAGACGGCTGTTTTCATAACGAGGCTCAAAGCTCACATGGACGCCAAGCCGGCGGAGGAGCTGCTCGTCCTCTTCGCTCAGGATCACGGAAAAATGCGCCTCACAGCCTCGGAGATTTTTCAGCTGCTCCTTGGCACGCTGGGCGAGCGGATCGTTCATTGCGGAGATGGTAAGGGCAAGAAGTACCTCGTCGGTGTGAAGACGGGGATTGCTGTGTCCCATGTACTGGGTCTTCAACTCGCAGATCGGTGCTAGAACCTGTGCAGCGATGAGATGCTTTGTGGGTTCGATCCCTCCAAGTGCCTTCAGCGCATTCAGCAGCAGTGCGGATGCTGCACCGAGGGTGGGAGAGGTCTTGCCGGTGACGATCCGGCCATCCTCCAGAACCATTGCTCCGGCGGGCCCGCCGGTTTCCTCTGCTTTGGCAAGAGCTGCGGCAACAGCAGGGAAGATCTCTGAGGTGACCTGAGCCTGATTCATCACCAGCTCCAGCTTGCGGATGGTTTCATCGTTATCGTTGCCGCGGATATGATCCACACATGCGGCGTAGTAGCGACGGAGGATCTCTTTGCGAGATGCCTCGCAGCAGACGACATCGTCGATGATACAGTTGCCGGCCATGTTCACACCCATATCTGTGGGAGATTGGTAGGGAGAATGACCCTGGATCCGCTCGAAAGTGGCATTCAGCACAGGGAAAATCTCAACATCACGGTTATAGTTGACGGCTTTTTCACCGTAGGCCTCCAAATGGAAGGGGTCGATCATATTCACATCGTTCAGATCGGCGGTGGCAGCCTCGTATGCGAGGTTTACAGGATGTTTCAGAGGCAGGTTCCAAATGGGGAAGGTTTCGAATTTGGCATAGCCTGCGGTGATTCCCCGCTTATGGTCGTGGTAAAGCTGACTCAGGCAAGTGGCCATTTTACCGCTGCCAGGCCCG
>JARHYV010000022.1 GCA_029258495.1 Faecousia sp.
ATACAGCTGCACCTTACTCTGAGCAGACATTCCCTTGGTATAGATGGCACTGGAGATCAGATTGATGGCAGTCATCAGGATCGGCAGCACATTGATGGCAATGCCGCCGATCACAAGCAGACCGTCCGGTGCGCCCAGATTGGCGATCGGGCCAAAACTTACACCCCGAAGGATGCTCAGTCCGGACAGAAAATGGTATGCCGCCATAAAGAATGGGATCTCCAAAAGCAGAGAAACCGAGCCCTTCAGGACATCCGTGGGCTTATAGTTATTCTGGCGGTAATAGGTTTGCAGCATCATAAACCGCTCATCACCCGAGAAGGTCTTCTTGATGTGGGTCGTCCACTTCTTCAGGCGCTGTTCCGTTTTGCGCTCCTCTTCCTGCATGGCATCCGCCTGCTTGTACAGAGGCAGCACCAGAAAATTCATTGCAAGACTCAGAAAGATGATCGCCAAGCCGGGATTTCCAAACAGCAGATACGCAAAGGAATAGATGAACTCAAACAAAAGCTCCAACGGCCCGATCAGCAGCGTATACAGCGACGAAAGGATCATCAGTCAGATTCTCCCTTCTGCCTCAGCAGTTCTTCCCGTTTCGCCAGAAGATACTCCACCGTCAGGGACGCAGACTCCCCGATGTGGTTCCAAGCCTCTGCACGGGCAGCATCCCGGGCATTTTTGAACTTTTCTTCGTGCAGGCAGCTGTCGATAAGCTCCTTGACTCTGTCAAAGCCGTCTGCAGGCAGCGGACTGCCGATTTTTTTCAGGGTAGAGAAGGTCCAGGTTTCTTCCTCCAGCCAGCATGCATCATAGGGTGCCGTATCAAAGGAGGTATCCGCATAGATGATAGGCTTGTCAAACACCAAAGAGAAATCAAACAGAACACCGGAGAAATCGGAGATCATGATATCGCTCCGATTCAGCACTTCAAAATTGTCGTTGTCCCGATTCCATTCCACATTTGGAAACTGTGCCATCAGCTTGTCCAGCATTTCCTTCTCCGAGGTGAAGGACTGGGGATGGGGACGGACGATCAGCTTATAGCCGGTATCCAGAAGAGCCTGAATTGCCTGCGCGCCGTAGCGATTCAGGATGCTGCTCTTGCCCCAGGAGGGTGCCAGCAGCACCGTTGTTTCGTGATCCGGCTCTCTTGCCGCATCCTTCAGGCGAGCCGCCAAACCATCCATATAGGGCTGTCCCACCACCTGCAGCTCTTTTGCAGGAAGATTGCGCAGCTGCTCCAGCTGACGGATCTGCTTTACCTGATACCCACCCGACAGCAGCACCGAGTCGTAGTAATCCAAGCCAAACATCCGATACAGCGTTGCATCACTGACCATGTGCAGGATATGGCAGTAGTGCTTTACATCCTTGGAGCGTTTCCACTGATATACATCCAGTCCGGGAGTGGTGTACAGCAGCACATCCGCCTTCAGCAGGTTCAGCTTTGCGAATGCCTTGTTGCCTTCTCCGATGAACTGGCACTCTACATGCTCAAACTTTTCCTTCAGGGCAGGGTCATTTTCGGATGCCGTCATGTAGACCACCTTCTGTCCCCGCTTGTCAAATTCACGGCAGATGGGGCCGAATACATTCCAGTACCGTTTGTCATCTGCAAAGATCACGAACGGAATGGACTGGTCGGAAGTTTTTTCCTGCTTGCCGCCGGAAAGCACAAACCTCAGCTTCATCACAACATTGCGCATCGCATAGATGCCGGCACCCAGCACGCCCACCAATATGGTAAAAAGCATACTGCCCGTACCCGGATCAATATAGAATTGCATAAATGTAGTACCTCCTCGATTTTCCAATTCTCACTTGTATTTTACTCCACGCACAATTTCAGCAAATTATTGTATCTGTGAGCAAACATTCTCTGTAATTATATCTCTGTTTCCCCTTTATTTCAACAAATTATTTTATATATCCCGGTTTTATCGTTTCCAATATACACAAAACTCCCCACAGCATACCCTGTGGGGAGTCAATATTCCTGATCTGCGATTTGTCGCTATATGCTGCGCCCTATTTCCGGCAGATATCACTCCTCGATGCACGGAGCATACCCTGCCGATATCAACATGGAACATACCTGATCAATGCTGTATCCTCTGACCTGCTCTGTATGTACGCTGCTGTCCCGGGGATTGACTCCGATCTCTGCATACAGCTGATTGACACCTGCCAGCATGGCCGTCATCAGTGGCTCATGGACATTCATAGAGATCCGGTCAAAGATATCCTGCAGCATAGTGATCCTCCTAAGATATTTCTTGTATTTTCCGTTTATGATTTGTCGATGCGATGTTTGCCCTTGCTCACATTGCGCACACGGAATTCCGTTCCCTGATAGATGCGGACAAAATTCTCCCGATGCTTATAGGCGATCACCGCCGTCCCCACCAGAAGGATCACCGCCAGCAGTGCACTGTGGCACATGATCCCCATGGAAACAGGAACCACCACAATGGTCGTCACCGTCCCTGCTACGATATAATCCGTAAGAAATGTGATGAGCACCACCAACCCAAGCACCACCAGAGCAAGTTTCCAATTCAGTGCCAAGGTCATCCCCAGATAGGATGCAAAACCTTTTCCGCCCTTGAATTTCAGATAGAAGGGAAAAATATGCCCCAGTACAGATGCAACTCCCGCAACCGGCCCGACGTGTTCAAGCTCCGGAAAGAACCACATCGCCAGATACACTGCCAACGCCGACTTTGCAATGTCATGAATTCCAACCAGAATACCTGTCTTCCAGCCCAACAGCATCGTGGTATTGGATGCCCCCAGATTACCGGAGCCTGAGGAGCGGAAATCCACATGCTTCCATTTTGCGATATAATAAGCCAGATTTGAACTGCCAATCAGGTACCCCACCAATGCAGCAATGAAATAACCCATATGATCATTTCCTTTCCGAAAAGTATCTCATTTCATTTCCGACATGATAATTTTTATTATATCATATAATGTATGCAGGAGCAACTGACCCCCGAATCATTTCCCGATAAAATTTTTAGGTTTTTTCAAAAATAATGCTTGACATTTT
>JARHYV010000146.1 GCA_029258495.1 Faecousia sp.
ATACAGGAAAACGGAGTGTGTCGCATTCGGCACACTCCGTTTTGTGTTCATTTGATGGGATGCGATATCAGTCCTGATCCCAGTTATGCCAGACGTTCTGGACGTCGTCGTCGTCTTCCATGGTGTCGATGAGCTTTTCCATCATCTTGATCTGCTCTTCGGTTTCCAGTTTCTGGTAGTTCTGGGGAACCATTTCGATCTGAGCGGAGGCAAAGGTGTAGCCCTTGCCGGTCATGGCATCTGCAACGGCATTGAAGTCGTCGGGATCGGTGTAGATGGTGAAACAGGAGTCCTCTGCCTCGAAATCGTCGGCGCCGCAGTCCATGGCATCCATCATGACCACATCTTCCTCGTAGTCCTCGTCCTCGTTATCGATGACCAGAACGCCCTTCTTGTCGAAGCTCCAGCCCACACAGCCGGTGGCGCCCAGATTGCCGCCGAACTTGTCGAAGTGGTGGCGCATATTGCCGGCAGTACGGTTGCGGTTGTCGGTCATGGTCTCGACGATGACGGCAACACCGCCGGGGCCGTAGCCTTCGTAGGTGATGGTATCGTAGTTGTCACCGCCGCCTGCTCCGGCAGCCTTCTCCAGACAACGCTTGATGTTGTCGTTGGGCATGTTGGCAGCCTTAGCCTTGGTGATGACGGTAGCCAGACGGGAGTTGTTGTTGGGGTCGGTGATCCCGCCGCCTTCCTTCACGGCTACGATGATCTCTTTTGCGATCTTGGTAAAGGCAGCAGCACGCTTTGCGTCCTGTGCGCCCTTGGTTTTCTGGATGTTATGCCATTTGGAATGTCCGGACATCTTAAAAATCTTCCCTTCTATGGTTTCGGGCATTGCCCGTGAAAAATCTCTATCTATTTTACCATATTCCGGATGCAGAAATCAACCTTCTATCAAAAGAATTTCATGCAATCCGCATGGATTTTGGAGAATTCTACCGGAATTTCCGGGAAATTCTCCTGCAATTTGTTGGCAAGAACCTTCGCCGCCGGATTTTCGGTGTAAAAATGTCCGGCATCGATCAGGTTCATCCCCAGATCCTGTGCGTCCCAGAACTGGTTGTACTTCACATCGGAGGTGACAAAGGTATCGCATCCTGCGTCAAAGGCATCCATCAGCTCACCTGCACAGGCTCCGCCGCCGACTGCGACTCTGGACACGGGCTTTCCGCCGTCCACATAGCGCAGAACGGGGGTGCCAAGCACCGTTTTGATCGTTTGCAGGAAGGAATTCAGGGATGTGACAGGGACACTGCCCTGACGCAGCAGCCCGTAGGGAGTGCCGTGTTCGTCTGTTCCTGCCGGGGATATCACGGAAATATCGGAAAGCCCCAGAATTTCAGCCAGAACATCGTTGACCCCTCCGGGGGCGCAGTCCCAGTTGGTGTGGGCATTGATGGCGGAGATACCGTTCCGGCACAGCATGCGGATGCACCGCCCTACGGAAGTGTCTTCGGTGACGGATTTCGGCGGAACGAAGATCAGGGGATGGTGGGTGACGATCAGATCGGCACCTGTTTCCACAGCCTCGGCGCAGACTGCCTCAAAAGGATCCAGTGCGACCAGAATTTTGCGGACGGTCTGGTTTGCATCGCCGCAAAGCAGACCCACATTGTCCCAGCTTTCTGCCATGGAGCCGGGGGCAATGGATTGGATGAATGCTGCGATATCATGTACGGCTGCCATGGATCTGTCCCTCCAGTGTTTCCAAATCGGAAAGAATTTGCTCGAATATGGGCAGCTGCTCCTTGCCGGAGCGGCGCATGCCGTCTACGGTGGTTCTCACACCGCTGACCACCCGGTCGTAAAATGCACCCAACAGCGGATGGGCATCCTCCAATAGCTGAGGGGACAGGTAGGTCTGGGCAGGTGTAGGCATGGGAGCTGCGCCGAAACGAACTTCCATGACGGTATAGATGAACTTTCCGTCCTGAGCAAGGGTTTCTTTTTCAATGTGGTACCCTGCCTCATACAGCCACTGCCGCAGCTCCGGACGGCGGGACTGGCATTGCAGGATCAGCTGATAGTTTTCGTCTTTCAGCCATGGGGCGCTGTCCAGAATGGAAATGATGGTATCAGCACCCATTCCGGCGCAGACCATGGTATCAAAATCCCGGGGAATGTCCTGAACTCCGTTGGACAGGCAAAATGTCATGCGTTTTGCAACGCCAAATTTCCGTGCGTTTCGTCTTGCGCTTTCCAGAGGCTGGGGGGCCACATCGGACTCGATGGTGGATGCGGCGATGCCGTTGGTCAGCAGGTAAATGCCCAGATAGCCGTGGTCGCAGCCGATGTCTGCCACCCGTGCGCCCCTTCGGACAAGGCTGCAGCAGGTCATCAGCCGATTGCTCATGGGGATCTTCATGATGAAACCTCCTAAAATGAGATAAGGCTCCCTGTAAAAAGGGAGCCTTCGTTGGAATCAGATTACTTGTTCTCTTCCTCAGCGTTCTCCAGAGCCTCCAGGAACTTGTTCAGCTGAGCGATGAAGGAATCGCAGTCGATGCCGTGAACCATGCAGGCTTCCTCGACGGTTTCGCCGCGGGAAGAGGAGCAGCCCAGGCAGTGCATGCCGATTGCCATGAACAGGGGAGCGGCCTGAGGTGCGACATCCAGAATGGAGCCGATGATGGTATCTTTTTCAATTTTAACAGCCATAGTGATATGACCTCCTATTTATCTAATTTGTGTTATTATATCCTTTACTTTCAAAAAAAACAAGAGAAAATGTAAATTCTTTTTTGAAAACGGTGCAAAAAAGCCGCTGCAGAATGCTCTGCAGCGGCCGGTTGCTACAATATAATATTGTATGGGAAGGGATTACTTGCCAGCGTTTGCGATCTGAGCAGCAACTTCGTCGGCGAAGTTCTCTTCCTTCTTCTCGATGCCTTCGCCCTTTACAAAGTGGACAGCGTCAACGAACTTGACGGAGCCGCCCAGCTTCTTGGCAGCGTCAGCGATGTAGCCTTCAACGGAACCCTGGAACAGGTCGGAGCGGACGAAGTCCTGCTGCAGCAGGCAGATCTCCTTGAAGAAAGCGTTCAGCTTGCCGGCAGCGATCTTTTCCTTGATCTGAGCGGGCTTGTTAGCCATCTTGGGGTCGTTGTCCATCAGAGCGACCTGCACAGCCATCTCGTGGTCAACATCAGCCTGGGGAACCAGA
>JARHYV010000293.1 GCA_029258495.1 Faecousia sp.
AACCCCATCTACATGATGGCGGACTCCGGTGCTCGTGGTTCTATGGCACAGATCCGTCAGCTGGCAGGTATGCGTGGACTGATGGCGGATACCGCAGGTCGTACCATCGAAATTCCTGTTAAGGCAAACTTCCGTGAAGGTCTGTCTGTTCTGGAATACTTCATCTCCTCCAGAGGTGCTCGAAAGGGCATGGCTGATACCGCTCTGCGTACGGCTGACTCCGGTTACCTGACCCGTCGAATGGTTGATGTATCTCAGGATGTCATCATCCGTGAGCATGACTGTGGCACTGCAAAGGGTATTTGGGTCGGTGCAGTTGTTCAGAACGGTGATGTGATCGATTCCTTCGGCAATCGGATCCGTGGTCGTTATCCTGTACACGATGTTGTGGATCCTGTGACAGGTGAGGTGCTGCATTCTAAGGACAAGCTGATGATGCCTGAGGATGCAGAGCTCTTCGAGGCTCATGGTATCGACAAGATCTATATCCGTACCATTTTGGGCTGCCGCGCCAGAAGCGGTGTCTGCGCAAAGTGCTACGGCATGAACCTGGCAACCTCCAAGGAAGTTAATCTGGGCGAAGCAGTCGGTATCATCGCTGCGCAGTCCATCGGTGAGCCCGGTACTCAGCTGACCATGCGTACCTTCCACTCCGGCGGCGTTGCAGGTGACGATATCACTCAGGGTCTTCCCAGAGTTGAAGAATTGTTCGAGGCACGCCGTCCCAAGAAGATGGCTCAGATCTCTGAGATCACCGGTGTTGTCAATATCGACAATACCCATCGTACACCTCTGCGTGCCATTACGGTCACCGCAGACGATGGCGAGGTCAAGGTCTACAATGTGCCTTACTCCGTTGGTCTGAAGGTCACTCACGGCAAGGTCGTCCGCAAGGGTGAGCCCATCACCGATGGTGCGCTGTATCCTCAGGATGTCCTGCGTATTTCCGGCACCGAGGCGGTTCAGGATTATCTGGTGCAGTCTGTTCAGGCTGTGTACCGTCAGCAGGGTGTAGAAATCAACGATAAGCATATCGAGGTCATCATCCGTCAGATGATGCGCAAGGTTCGTGTTGAGGATGCCGGTGACAGTGAGCTGCTTGCGGGCACTGTTGTGGATACCTTTGAGTTTGAAGATGCAGAGGCTGCTGTTCAGGCTCGCATCGATGCAGGCGAAACAGATCTGGTTATGCCGACCTGTTCTGCAATGCTTTTGGGTATTACCAAGGCATCTCTGGCTACCGATTCCTTCCTGTCTGCCGCATCCTTCCAGGAAACCACCAAGGTTCTGACTGATGCTGCAATTCGCGGCAAGGTGGATCATCTGGTGGGTCTGAAGGAGAATGTTATCATTGGTAAGCTGATTCCTGCCGGATCCGGCTTGATGGCATACCGTGATTTTCAGCCCGGTGTGACCCCTGAGTCCCGTGTTGAAGAAGACAGCACTGAGACCATCTCCGAGTCCTGATAAATGACAAATCCCCACACCTTGCATGAGGTGTGGGGATTTTTGTAGTCTTTTAATCAAATAGCACAGTGGACAAGTAGCGTTCGCCGGTATCCGGAAGGAGAACGACAATGTTCTTTCCGGCATTTTCCGGACGCTTTGAGAGCACAGCGGCAGCATGTAGTGCTGCTCCGGAGGAGATACCGACAAGGATCCCTTCCGTTTTGCCGATAGAGCGTGCGGCAGCATATGCATCGTCGTCAGTGACAGGAATGACTTCATCATACACGGTACGATCTAGAACAGTCGGGACAAAGTTCGCGCCAATTCCTTGAATGCCGTGTGGGCCTGCGACACCGGTGCTCAGAAGAGGGGAACGCTGGGGTTCAACCGCGACCACCTGAATGGCAGGATTCTTCTCTTTCAGAAATCTGCCGACTCCTGTGACTGTGCCGCCGGTGCCAACGCCTGCAACAAAGATATCGACATCTCCATCAGTATCCTCCCAGATTTCGGGGCCTGTCGTCATGTAGTGGGCTGCTGCGTTGGAAGGATTGTCAAATTGACCGGGAATGAAACTGTCGGGAATTTCCTTAGACAGTTCCTGAGCTTTTTCGACAGCGCCGCGCATCCCGGCAGAGCCGGGCGTTAGAACCAGTTCAGCACCATAGGCTTTCATGAGCTTCTGTCGCTCGATACTCATGGTTTCAGGCATGACGATGATGCACCGATATCCTCGTGCGGCCCCCACCATTGCAAGACCAATCCCGGTATTGCCGGATGTAGGTTCGATGATGGTAGAGGATTTCTTCAGGAATCCCTTTGCCTCAGCATCGTCAAGCATCGCTCTGGCGGCACGATCCTTGACAGAACCGCCGGGATTAAACCGTTCTAGTTTTGCAAGTATGGTAGCGTTGCAGGAATAATGCTTTACCCAGTGGGAGAGCTGCAAGATTGGTGTATGCCCAATCAACTGTTCAACATTTTCATATATTTTTGACATTGTAATAACCTCCATTTTTTCTACATCATACGATGTTACAGGTTTAAAGTCAAGCAGAAAGCGTGTCCAACAAGTGGGAAGTAAGAATGGATGTTAAAGCAAAGAAAACTCCTGCTGATGAACAGCAGGAGTATTTTGTGTTATGGAGGATCTTCAACGCTGAATTCGTGGTTTACAGCTCTTTTTTCTGATAAATCCGGCAGTACATGAAATTGTACGACTGTTGCAGTGTAAAAATGATTACAAATTGTGAGGTGTTACACACTCAGCATCGTTCCGATCCAATATAGAAATCCGTAGATAACACTGGAGCAAATACCATACACAATAACCGGGCCGGCAATGTTAAACATCTTCGCTGCAACTCCAAGCACAAATCCCTCTGTCTTAAACTCCACCGCAGGGGCGGAAACCGCATTGGCAAAGCCCGTGATTGGAACAAGTGTACCGGCACCGGCAACCTTTGCAATGTCATCGTAAATGCTTAATCCGGTAAGCAGTGCCGACAAAACTACAAGGGTCATAGAGGCTCCGGCTGCAGCATTGATTTTTTCAGCACCGGTATACAGATAAAAATTTTGCAGCAGCTGTCCGATCAGGCAAATAGTGCCGCCAATCCAAAATGCATTGAAACAATCCTTTTTAACGGGAGATTTCGGTGAAATCTCCTTGACAAGCGCATCGTATTCCTTTTCTGTCATATCCATCCCTCCGATGGATAATATGCCCCGAAATAGAAGAATTATTCTAATTTTGAAGGATTATTTGGATTTGTAGTAGAGATAGCAGTGACAGAAACCTTCAAAATCCGGGTCATTGATCTGGTCGCGGAATTCCTTGCACATACATTTGGTGTCGGGGGTGCGCTCCAGACGACATGGACAGTAGCCCTCTTTTTCTTTGAGACCTGCCTGAACCATCTTGACGATCTCTTTGTCGGGGTTCAATGTAATTTTTCCCATAGTTGCTCCTTTCACCATGTGGGGACACAGTCTTCTCTCATAGGAAGATTGTGGATAATATCGTTTGCGATACTTTGGAATGTGTCATAATCTGTGGTCTTGCGCAGCTGTTTCCAGTGCTTTTCACTGCCTTCAAACATCGAAATCAGGTAATGCCAGTTTTCCTTCATGCGGAAGATCGCATTGCGTCTGTTTCCAAATGTGACGGCGTAGGACTCACTCAGATCACTCAGAAAGGCGTCCAGCTGTTTCCGAGTGGTACCATCAGGAGATAGCATACCGGGATTTGCCACAAGCCCTCTGCCGATCATGACCGTGTCAATACCGGGAAACCGTTCAGCAATAGAGGCGATGTCTTTTTTGGAATTTAGATTGCCGTTATAGCACAGTGGAAACGCACAACAGTCCACAGCAGCCTGAAAGGCATCCAGATTGCAGCTGCCGCTGTAAAAGGCATTACGAACCCGTGGGTGGATGATCAATTCCGCTACAGGATACTGGGTATAGATTTCCAGAAGACGGGTAAATTCCTCGGGATCGGTCATACCGATGCGTGTCTTGAGGGAAATGGGAAGGGATGCGGATGTATAGAGTTCATCCAGAAAGCGATCCAGCGCATCGGGATCTGCCAGCATACCGCTGCCTTTTCCTTTGCTCACGACGGTTCCGGATGGACATCCCAGATTGATATTGACGACCTGATATCCCCGATCCTTGCAGACATCCACAGCCCAGAGTATATCTGCAATATTTTTCCCAAGCAGCTGGGGGACAGCAGTAAACGGGACTTCGTCTGCCAGGGGCAATTCACGAGCCTCACGATTCGTGAGGCTCCGATGAATGGTAGGGGAGATAAAGGGCATATAGTACCGGTCGATCCCTGAGAAATGTCTGTAATGCACCTGCCGAAAGGTGGCGTCCGTGATCCCCTCCATGGGGGCAAAATCGTATCTCATCACACCTCCAGATAGCCTTTCAGCACCAAAAGGGTATTGAACACGCCGTCAATATGACTGCGCTCGTAACCGTGGCTTGCATACACTCCGGCACCGATCAAACCGTGACGGATATCATTTCCGGCTCGCAGGGTAGCCTCTACATCAGAACCGTAGTAGGGATAGACATCCACTGCATAGGATGCATTTTCTGCCTTGGCGGCTGCGATCAGCTTTCCCACCACATCGTAGGAGTAGGGGCCGCCGGAGTCTTTTGCACAGATGGAGCATTCCCGTTCCGTACAGGTCAGGCCTTCTCCTACACATCCCATATCCACGGAAATGGCCTCCGTGACACCAGCTGGCACAGACGCAGAGCCGCCGTGCCCGACCTCTTCATAGACAGTGATATGTGCCCATGTGCGGCGAGAAGGGGTAATATGATGGTCTGCAAGGTACTTCGCAAAACCAAGGAGGATGCCAACGGAGAGCTTGTCATCCAGAAAACGACTCTTAAGATATCCGGAAGCAGTACGCTTGGTTCTGGGGTCAAAACAGACGATATCTCCGACCTGAACTCCTAGCTTGGCGGCATCTTCTGCGGAGGAAACGACCTCATCCAGAACGATCTCCAACGAGTCAAAGGTGCGTTTGGTGTTGCTGTATTCTCCGTTTACGTGGACAGATGCGTTAGCGAGCTGTGCAGTGCCCTCCAGTACGGTTCCCTCTCTGGTGTAGACTCGGACATTTTCAGCCTCGGCATTATTGGCATTCATGCCGCCAAGGGGTGTGATGCGCAGACGGCCATTTCCCTTGATTTGAGCGACCATTGCACCGAGGGTATCGGTGTGCGCCTCCAACAACAGGGCATTCTGATGATCTTCACCGCCCAGATCCACAAGGACACCGCCTTTTGTGGTAATAGATGCGGTAAATCCAAGCTGTTCAAATGTGTTTTTCACCCATTGTGCCGCACGATGGGTGAAACCGGAAGGAGAGTCGATCGCCAATAATTCAGCGGTTTTCTCCCAAGCAAAATCGGCATAAGTTTTATCAAGCATGTTGTGAACCTCCTAAAAATGAATAATACCATACAGCGAATATTTCTCGCAGATAATAGTTGAGCCGCAAGGGAAGGGCAGAGGTGACAGCGGGTACCAATTCAGCCTCAATGCCTAGGCGCCGTGCAAACATGGCAGCCCGGTGCAGGTGATACTCACTGGACACGATGGCAACGGTCTCGGGGAGTGTACCGGTATGCGCTTTGATCACATCCAGAGAGTAGGTCAGGTTTTCTAAGGTGCTGGTTGCATGGGGTTCCATCCAGATCCGCTCCGAAGAGATCCCGGAATTGGTCAGTACCTGATACATGCACTGTGCCTCTGATATGTTCTCGCCATCGCCCTGTCCCCCGGACACAATGGCGATGGCATCGGGATGGCTGTTCAGATAGGCGACGGCACGATCCAATCGTTCCTGAAGAGATCGCGATGGGATATCGCCGTTGACTCCCGCGCCCAAAACAATGAGATATTCAGCCTCAGGGTGTTCGGTGCCGCGACTGGAGTGAACGATCGTTATACCTGTAATGACCATCGCGGCAAGGAATACTGACAGAATGACAACTTCTAACATATACAAACCTCTTCGCCACTTCCTGTGAGGGATGATTGTGAGCAAACGGTGAAAGGGGATCCATGAGGATGCTGCAATCAGAAAAACACCGGAAAATTTGTAACCGGGACAGAAATAGCACAGGATCACACCCATGGCCAGCAGCAGAGTAAAAACACTCCATTGAAGAGTCTTTTGAAATTGGCGCATGTTATCTCCTTTCAAATATAATAAAGTCATTTTATCATATTTTTGCGGGAAAGTCACTGTTTTTCGCGGAAGATACCTTAAAAATAAAGAGCTGCCAGAGGCAGCCCTTTACTCAGATGCGTGAGAATTCGTAGTTACTGAAAATCAGCCTGTCGCCAAGATCAATTCCCTCCGGCAGCAGAGCAATCGCAACTTCTGATTCAACATTGGTGATATCATAACGGATCGTGGCATAGTCGCCCCGAATGTCGATTACAGTACACAGCATCGGAAATCCTCCTATTATAAAAATTCGCCCCTGGTGACCCAGGGGCGAATAAAGTTATTGAAGTGTGTCAGGAATTAGTCCTTGTACAGCTCAACCAGCTTAACCAGATGCTCGTAACGCTCCTTAGCGGCAGCCTCGTTCTTGGCGAACAGCTCGGATGCACGCTCGGGGAATTCGCGAGTCAGACGGCTGTAACGAGCTTCGTTCATCAGGAATTCCTGATAGCCATCCTTGGGAGCCTTGGAGTCCAGAGTGAACTTGCCGGTTTCCTTGGTGGGATCGAAGCGGAACAGGTTCCAGTAACCGCACTCAACAGCCTTCTTCATCTCAGCCTGGCAGTTGGTCATGCCACCCTTGATAGAGTGCATCTCGCAGGGAGCGTAGCCGATGATCAGAGAAGGTCCGTTGTAAGCTTCAGCCTCGGTGATTGCCTTGATGGTCTGAGCGGGATTTGCGCCCATAGCGATCTGAGCAACATAGACATAGCCGTAGCTCCTAGCGATCTCAGACAGGGACTTCTTCTTGGTCTCCTTACCGGCAGCAGCAAACTGTGCAACCTGACCGATGTTGGAAGCCTTAGAAGCCTGTCCACCGGTGTTGGAGTAAACTTCGGTATCGAAGACAAAGATGTTAACATCCATGTTGGAAGCCAGAACATGGTCAACACCGCCGAAGCCGATGTCGTATGCCCAGCCGTCACCACCGAAGATCCAGATGGACTTCTTGGACAGGTATTCCTTCTTGGACAGGATGTCCTTAACGGTGTCACAGCAGACATTTGCTTCCAGATTCTCAACCAGAGCCTTGGTAGCAGCCTTGTTTGCTTCGCCGTCGGTGAAGGTATCCAGCCAGTTCTGGCAAGCAGCCTTGCGCTCGTCGGAAGAGGTGGACTCCATGACGGCCTTGACCTTGTTGGCCAGAGACTCACGGATCACTGCCTGAGCAGCGTACATACCCAGACCATGCTCGGCATTGTCCTCGAACAGGGAGTTAGACCATGCAGGACCATGACCGTCAGCATTTACGGTGTAGGGAGAGGTTGCAGCGGGACCGCCCCAGATGGAGGAACAGCCGGTTGCATTGGAGATATACATACGATCGCCGAACAGCTGAGTGACCAGACGAGCGTAGCTGGTTTCAGCACAGCCAGCACAAGCGCCGGAGAACTCCAGCAGAGGCTTGCGGAACTGAGAACCCTTGACGGTGTTATCCATCATGTCGGTCTTAGGCTCAACCTTTTCAACCATGTAGTTGAAGACCTTCTGCTCAGGCAGC
>JARHYV010000203.1 GCA_029258495.1 Faecousia sp.
ACAAACATGAAAAGAAATTCATGAGAATTCTAAATTGAGAAAAGAATCATTGTCCTACCAAAATAATTTCTGGTCTCTTTGCTGACACTTTTGTTATCTATTCTGTTCAATGTTTCTGTCACAGCCCGTGAGATTGTTACTGATCATGTAGTTTCTGTCAGAGAAACCTCCTCCTCATGGAGATTATTCAACCATAACGGTGTGCCAGAGCGCCGATCTCTCTGATTGGATTGAGCAGGCCTGTTCCGGTTTCATTATGGGTCGTATGTACCAACGCAATATCCGGGTTCTCCTTCAGGATCTGTTCCACCTGTTCCAGATCCGGACGCTCATCCACCGGAAATCTCAGATCAATATGCGGTAACCCATAGTATTGGCAGATTTCAACTGCACGGGTGCTGTATGCGCCATTATTGATCACCAAGATGCGCTTTCCTGCGGGCAGCAGCGAATTCAAACATACATCAATGTTGATCGTACCCGAACCACAGAACATGACAGATGTGTATTTCTTCAAGTCGCCGTGAACAATGCGTACGAGATCATCACGCATTTTCCGCATCAGATCGCCAAAATCCTTTTCTCTGGGACAGATATCCGGGACGATCTGAGCAAGCTTTACCGTGTCTGTTGTAGTAGCAGGCCCCGGATTGAGCAAAATGTTTCTCTTAATCCCCTCGATGTACATTTTAATTCCTTCTTTATTATTATTTGAACCTCAACATTATATAAATCGATAAAATTATATGTATTTAGTTCATATTCGAGATGTTATCACTTATTTTGGAACATGTCAATATATTTTTAGAAATTTCTTACAATTCTTTTTACCTCTATTGACATTTCAGCACCGCAATCTGTAATACGCTTGCAATCCTATGTGCTTGAAATATAAATAAAATTTCTCTTTTTTAGAAATAGTGCTTGCATTTTGGCAACTTATATGTTAGAATATCCAAGCTGTCAAGTGAATAGCGTATCCGGGTGTGGCGAAGTTTGGTATCGCGCTTGAATGGGGTTCAAGAGGCCGCTGGTTCGAATCCAGTCACTCGGACCAAGGGCCAGTCAGATGTTTTATCTGACTGGCCCTTCCTTTATATTTTATAAACCGTTCCCCAGACCGCTCAGGCAGGGTATGCAGTCTTACAGATAATCGATTTCCCAAATGTACCAAATTTTTCGGACGTCCCGGCCTGGGGCATTATCATCAGGTACTTGCGCTGCTCCTTTTTATTGATATATGCGGTAATAATTGCAATTTTTCCGGTGTTCGGCACTGCTTCTACTATGAAGTAAGTGCCGTTTTTATTTCATTTGGTACATAATGACAACAAATTCATTGACAACACGCACGTCAAAATCTATAATATAGCAAAATCATTTCTGAATTATCTGTTTACAGATAACTTCTCACAAAACATACAGAAAGGACTATGCTATGGATTCATTAAAGCTTTTTTCACTGATTGGGCTCCTGTTATACTTCATTTTACTGCTTTATGCCGTAACCAAAGAGAAGAAGAATACCAACGTTTTGGATTACTTTTTCGCAGGGCGCTCTCTGCCCTACTGGGCTTTATCGATCACCTTCATCGCCTCATGGTGGGGTGCAGGCTCCGCCCTGTCCACGGCTGATCTTGCATATGAGGATGGGCTCGGTGCTTTTTGGTACTATGGCGTTCCGGTGCTGATATCTACCTTCTTGATGATCCTATCCGCCGGCAGCATTCGTCGCGTTGGATATCTGACACAGGGACGCATGATGCAGGCTAGGTACTCAGGTGCCGCCGCAAAACTGCTGTCCCTGCTGATTCTGGTCTTTATGGTATTCAACGCTGCATCCCAAATGGTCGGTGTCGGCAATTTCTTTGGCTCGTATCTGGGACTTTCCTACGAAACTGCCGTGCTGCTGGGTACGTTGATCGTGCTGATCTATTCTATGTTCGGCGGATTCCGAGGTGTTGTGTTGACGGATATTATCCAATTTGTCCTGCTGCTGATCTCAGCTCTGGTAGTTTTCGGGGTTGGATACACCAATGCAGGCGGCATAGATGGGATACGCAATGCTATGAATGCCGCCGGTAAGCCAGATTATCTCAACATGGGTGCAGGTGCCTCCAAATACAGCATGTATGTGATCACCTTCGGATGTGCATGGATGATACAGGCAAATGTATGGCAGCGGATCTCTGCTGCCCGCACAGATCGGGATGCACGCAAAATGACTGTCATGAGTTTCTTTGCATATATTCCGCTGTACCTCATGGTCGTCTTTACAGGGATGGCAGGATTCGTCCTGTATCCCGAAATACCAAAAGGCGGTGTGGTAACGGCATTGGTCACGGATTACCTGACCCCGGTTCTGGGTGCACTGGTTTTCATCGGCATTTCTGCCGCCATCATGTCCACCATGGATTCCCTGCTGAATACAGCCTCTATGACACTGATGCTCGATCTCCTTCCGGAGCATCCGGATGAGAAAAAACAGCTGTCGCGCTCCCGCATTACAACGCTTTCTGTGACGGCTGTTGCCTTGCTCATTTCTCTGAAAATCCGCTCCATCCTGCAAATATCATGGATGGCATCCGATATCATCACCACAGGGGTGTTCGTTCCTCTGGTCATGGGCTTTTTCTGGCGCAGAGGCAACACCTATGGTGCCCTTTCCTCCTTGGGGGTTGGGTTTGTGTACTGTCTTTACAATCTGGCAATCAGCTTTGGACTGCCACTGCCTTCCTTCTGGCAGGCGCAATCTGCACAGCAGGTCATTTTGGGTGTTGCACTTTCCTTTGTTGTCTATGTAGGTGTAAGCCTCGTTACTCCGCCGGAATACGAAAAGGCGGACGCATTTCTTGCCCAAGCAGGAGTTGGAAAGAAAAAATGATCCTCTGCTGCATCCACCCTTGTAAATAAACTTTTCAATACTATTACAAAAACACACAGGATTCCAAAACGAATTCCTGTGTGTTTTGCTTTGCGATATAGGTAATCTGATCAAGCCATAACTGCACCTCAAGTAAATCTCTGATATATAAATTCCGGTTTTTCTGTGGTTGAGAAAATCGTCCCAATGTTGTATACTACTGTTTGATTTTGAACAAAAGGAGTTTGATTTAATATGTGGTTGGTTGCGGCAATCTGCTCTGCCTTCTTTGCCGGAGTGACCGCCATCCTCGCAAAATGCGGAATCAGAGAAACCGATTCTGATGTTGCCACTGCACTCAGGACGATCGTGGTTCTGGTATTTTCCTGGATAATGGTTTTTCTTGTGGGTTCCCAGGGTACCATTGGTTCGATCGCGCCGAAATCCTATCTTTTCCTGATCCTGTCCGGAGCGTCCACCGGTGCCTCATGGATCTGCTATTTCAAAGCACTCTCCATGGGCGATGTAAACAAGGTCGTTCCCATCGACAAATCCAGCACGATCATATCCGTGCTTCTGGCAATGGTTCTGTTCCACTAAACCCAGAACCTTCTAGCAAAGCTCTGCGGCGTTGCATTGCTCACCGTGGGTATTTTTATGATGATCCAGAAAAAAGAAGGTGCAGGGCATGTGAGAAATGCTCAATGGCTCATCTATGCGGTATGTTCTGCTGTTTTTGCTGCGCTCACTTCCATTCTGGCAAAAATCGGAATTGAAAATGTGGAGTCCAATCTGGGGACTGCCATCCGCACCGGAGTTGTGCTGATCATTGCTTGGGGCATCGTATTTTCCAAAGGGAAACACAAACAACTCAAGCAGCTGAACAAACGAGAGGTTCTGTATATCATACTGTCAGGGCTTGCAACAGGTGCATCGTGGCTATGCTACTACTATGCCATCCAAAACGGCATCGTCAGTGTTGTCGTCCCCATCGATAAATTGAGCATTGTGGTTTCCATCGCATTTTCCTATATCGTTTTCAAAGAAAAGCTCAGTGCAAAAGCTTTTGCCGGTCTGTGTCTAATGATATCCGGCACACTCTTGATGACCATTTGGGCATAGATGTATAAATACCTTCCCTGCAAAATCCAACCCCCATGGATGATGCCGCCGCGCATCCCCATGGGGGTGTTCATATTCAAATCATGCACTCTTTCAATTTTCGCACTGTGATCTGACCATCTTCTCTTGCATCAAAAGAGGTTCGTCACAGAACTTCAGCGCCCTGCTCATCCCTTTGTGACTCCTTCTGCAGATACCTGAAGAACTTCCATGTCAATGTAAAAGCCACGCAGGCAGCGATCAGATCCGAAAGCGGTGCCGCAAACAGGATGCCATAGATCCCCTGTCCGGCTTGCTGACTCTCAAAGAAATAGGACAGCAAAATGGTAAATGCGACAAAGCACACAAGATCCCGGACAATGGAAGAAACCATTGCCTGAACCGATTTTCCGATTGACTGGAAAAAGATGGCTGTCATTTTTACAAGGCAGGTAAACAGGCACAAGGACAGATAGATCCGGAACACTTTCAGTGCAAATTCCTGATACAGATCGTTTCCTTTGCCGAATACCCCAATAACAACCTGTGGGCACAGTTCAAAAATCAGCGTTGCCACAACACCCACCGTCACCGAAGAAATCAGCAGCAAACGATATGTTTCCTTGACCCGATTGATCTTTCCGGCACCGTAGTTATAGCCCAAAATCGGCTGTGCGCCAAGTGCGATACCGACAACGATATTGCTCACAATGGTATACACCTTCGTCTGGATACTGAATACAGAGATCGGAATATCGCTGCCGTATTTAGAAAGCGCACCGTAGTGGAATAACGTCACATTGCTCAGTACCGACATAACAACGATGGAGATCTGTGTGATAAATGTAGCTCCGCCCAGTGAAATCAAGTGCCGCAGGATCTGTAAATCTATGATGAAACTTCTTTTCGAAAGCTTGAATGTCTTTGGCTTGAAGAAATAGCAGGCACAGGCAAGGAAGGATACAACCTGACCGATGACCGTAGCGATCGCCGCCCCCTCGATCCCCCAATCCAGTACGAAAATAAAAATAGGATCCAGAATGATGTTGATGACTGCGCCGGAACTCATAGCTATCATCGCATAGGTCGGGCTGCCATCCGCTCGGATCATGCTGTTCATCACATTCAGCAGCAAATAGCACGGAAAGAACATGACGATAATCCGGAAATAAGCCAGTGCCATATCCAGTGTCTGATCTGATGCTCCAAAAACAACCATGAGGGGTCTTTGGAAAATCAGGCAAACCACCATCAGAACTGCACTGATCAGCAAGGTCATACTGATCCCGGTGCCGACACACTTGTGTGCGCTGTCACTGTCTTTCCGACCGGAACAGATGCTCAAATACGCTGCCGCTCCATCCCCAACACACCATGCAAAGGCATTTGCAATACATATGACAGGAAAAGAAATTCCTGTAGCTGCATTTCCAAGATATCCCAAGCGGCTGTTTCCAATAAAAATCTGGTCAACGATATTGTAAAATGCACTAATCAGCAAGCCCATAACACAGGGCACAGAAAACTTGAATAATAATTTTGAGATTTTTTCCTCTCCGAGAATTCTGTTTGAATCCATCTCTGCTCCTTTCAAAAATAAAAATCCGCAATAGCCGCCACACTCGTCAAAATCTTTGACTTATAGCGAAACTATTACGGTAGTTTGTAGAAACGCTCACCCAATCGTGAGCCTATATAAGTATCAAACCCAATTAATATACCACAGATAGACACAAAAATCAACCCAATTTCTCGTATTTTTCCAATCATATCCACATGATGCAGAAAAGATAGGCAAATGTACGAAAGTATGATAAGATATAGAAAATATCACGCAAGGGAGATCACCATGCTTTTATCCATAGAACATTTATGTATCGATTTCGGGATGCGCCGGCTGCTGGATGATGTGAACTTCTATCTGGATCACGGAAGTAAAACAGGCATCATCGGCATCAACGGTACCGGAAAATCCACATTACTGAAAATACTTGCCGGTGAACTGGAGCCGGATGTGGGTACGGTATTTCGCAATCCCAGTATTCAGGTCAGTTACCTTTCGCAAAATCCCGCCATGCAGGACGATGCCACCGTCTTAGAACAGGTTTTTCTGCATATGCCTCCTGATTTCCGAGAGGTCAACGAATACGAGGCAAAATCCATGCTCAACAAGCTGGGGATCAGCAACTATGACCAAAAAATCGGGACACTTTCCGGCGGTCAGCGCAAACGGGTTGCGTTGGCTGCAACGCTCCTGCACCCTGCTGATGTGCTGATTTTGGATGAACCTACCAACCATTTGGACGCGGAAATGACAGCATGGTTGGAGGATCGGCTGAAACGCTTTCGTGGCGGTCTGGTCATGGTCACCCACGACCGATATTTTTTAGAGCACGTGGTAAACCATATCACAGAGCTGTCCAGAGGAAAGCTCTATCACTACGAGGCAAATTATTCAAAATATCTGGAGCTGAAGGAACAGCGCGCAGAAATGGCAGAGGCAAGTGAACGAAAACGCCAATCCATCCTCCGTGTAGAGCGCGAATGGATCATGCGTGGCTGCAAAGCACGAACCACAAAATCCAAAGATCGTATTCAGCGTTACGAAGATCTTTTGTCACAGGATGCGCCCGAATATGATGACACCATCCAGATGGGTACGGCATCCAGTAGATTGGGCAGAAAAATTCTGGAAATGGATGATATTTCCATTTCCTTTGACAGCCGTCCTGTCATCGAGCATTTTTCCGCATCCCTTCTTCGCAATGATCGGATCGGCATCGTTGGTCATAACGGCGCCGGAAAATCCACCCTTCTGAACCTGATGTCCGGTGCCCTTGAGCCGGATCACGGCTCTGTACAGGTCGGTACCACTGTAAAAATCGGCTATTTCACTCAGGAAGGCAAAGAGCTGAACCTAAATCAGCGTGTCTACGACTTCATTCACGATATCTCTGATGAGGTGCGCACCAGCGAGGGCACATTCACTGCCAAGCAGATGATGGAACGGTTCATGTTCCCCAAGGATCTGCAATCCGTTCCCATCGGTAAACTCTCCGGTGGTGAACGCCGCCGGCTGTATCTGCTTTCTGTCTTGATGGAGGCGCCGAACCTCCTGCTGTTAGACGAACCTACCAACGATCTGGACATCATGACACTTTCCATTTTAGAGGATTATCTTCAGGAATTCCCCGGCCCCATCGTCATTGTGTCCCACGACCGGTTCTTTCTGGATAAGCTGGCCGCCTGCATATGGGAAGTCTGCGGAGACGGAAATATTAGCCGTTATACAGGCAACTGGTCGGATTGGGCTGCAAAGCGCACAATCGACGCTGCACCCTTAAAAACAGAAAAGTCCAAGCCTGCACCACGGCAAAAAACACCTGTACTGAAGTTTTCCTATAAGGAACAGCGGGAGTACGACACCATCGATCAGGATCTGGCCGATCTGGAGCAGCAGATTGCTGATTGCGAGGCTGCACAGAACAGCTGTGGAAGTGACTATGTAAAACTTCAGGAGCTTCAGCAGCAGCAAACAGCTTTAGAGGCCCTTCTGGATCAAAAAACAGAACGATGGGTCTATCTTACAGAACTAAAAGAAAAAATCGACGCACAAAAAACATGATCTACTGTAATATCAAAGCGGAGGGAACCACATGCCGTGGTTCCCTCCGCTTATTCATATCTGTATGGTCTGGTCGCCAGAACATCACACGGAATAGATTGGTATTCTCAGGAAATATCTCTTGCCCGATACAGGAATGTAACCATTTCCGCTCTGCTGTTGGCACCATGAGGAGAGAATTCCCCATCACCTGTACCGACTGTGATCCGATTGGCCTCTGCCCAATAGACGCTCTTTGCGTAGAACGAGTCAGACTCGACATCTACAAAAGAAGTGGAAGGAGTTACATTTGGGGAACCATGGTATCTCCACAGCAGTGTTACGATCTCCGCACGGGTGCAGACCTGATCCGGCGCAAACTCATGCTCTTCAACACCTGCTGTAATGCCCATTCAGAAGTGTAAGTGTGGAGCTATTCTTTTTTTATTACTGAGATAATAATGGACACGCAACATTAGGCGTGCAACATAATGATTCGTTATTTGTATATATCGCAAAATGATCACCACAAATAAGACTAGTTAACATCCGTCACCACGCACGATCAGAAATTTCTTTTCTTGTAATGAGAACTTTTAAGATCCACTCCCAGGAAATACAAGACAGTGTTATTAGCTATGGTCACCATGCTATAATTACATTCCCAGGACTTATTTATTTTATGACTACAAGTTTGCACCTTTTGACTCCCTTCACACATTTCTCCCACCCCGATCCCTGCCTCTGGCAACCACCAATCTGTCAGCAGAAGTTCTTCTCACCTGGTTCTGGGTGTCATTTTACAGAATTGCACAAAAGTGGT
>JARHYV010000217.1 GCA_029258495.1 Faecousia sp.
GCTGCCTCCGGTCACAACCGCAACTTTTCCTTCCAGACCAAGATCCATACAAATGCATCCTTTCCTATATTCAGGTACTGTGCGCCAGAAGTTCCTCTACCTCTTCCCGATTCGGCATTGCCTTGGAGGTTCCAAGACGGGTCACAGATATGCCGGCAACTGCACTGGCAAACCGAGCCGCCTGCCAAATATCCATTCCTTCTGCCAGAGCTGCCACAAGTCCGCCATTGAATGCATCACCTGCACCGGTAGTATCCAGTGCATCCACCTGAAACGGCGGTATAATCCGGCTTTCTCCGCCGGAGGATACAAACACACCGCGACCGCCCAATGTAATGACCACATCTGCGATCCCCTTCTGATGCAGTACAGAGGCCGCTTTCTCGGCATCCTCTTGTGTGTCAATATGCACACCGGTCAAGCCCTCTGCCTCAGTTTCATTGGGGGTGACCATCTGCGCCAGACTCAGCAGCTGATCTGGTACATTCTGGTATGGCGCCGGATTCAGAATGATCTTTACACCAGCCTCGTGGGCGATCTCCATTGCACGCTCCAGAGCATCCAGATTTACCTCAAACTGGACAAGCAGATATGCGCTTTCACGGATCAGAGGTGCACAGCGCTCCACTTCCTCCAATGTGATCTCACCGCAGGCTCCGGGCACCACAACAATCTCGTTTTGGCTGGAATTCTCGTCCACCATGATCAGCGCGATCCCAGTGGCCGAGGTTTCGGAATAAATCATGTGAGAGGTGTCCATGGCCAGTTCATCCATCATATCGATGGCGATCTGACCAAACGGATCGCGAGCAAGCTTGCTGACCATCACCACATCTGCACCGACCTTTTTCGCAGCTACCGCCTGATTAAAGCCCTTGCCGCCGGCTCCCATATGGAAGGCGGAGCCCTTAACGGTTTCTCCCGGTAGTGGAAGATGCGGAGTTCTTGCCATCAGATCCGTAACATAACTTCCAAAAACTGTAATCTTCTGTTTCATATACTATCTGCCTTTCTCTGGAAATCAGCGAATTGCTGGATATAGACCAGATCCTTCGAAATTCTGTCAGCTTATTTCCCGACCATAATATTCAGGATCTCTGTATTCGTTGACTTCATCCCTTCACGCCCCATCCGTGTCACGCTCTCGATGGTGCGCTCCACATTTTCCTTGATCAGACCTTCTCCGTCGGCGAAAGCATCGCCATCCCTGCTCAGATCCCATCCTAAGATGGCTGCCTCCACAGAGGCTGCGATCTTTGCTGCACAAGAGGGTTTCGCACCATCGCAAACGATCCCGCCTACTGCGCCCAGCGCATTGGTGATCGTCCGGCAGACCTCGTCATAGCCTGCACCGTGCAGGTATGCGATACCTGCGCCCGCAGCCGCACCTGCACACACCGCACCGCAGAACGCAGACAAGGCTCCGATATAGCGTTTTTGGTGCAGAGCGATCAAATTGGCTACCGCCAATGCACGGATCAGCTGTTCGTGGCTGCACTGCATTTCCTTGGCATATTCAATAACAGGCAGTGAAACCGTCATGCCCTGATTGCCGCTTCCCGAATTGATGACGACCGGCATCGCGCAGCCGCTCATTCGGGCATCCGATCCTGCCGCTGCCATTGCCTTTGCCCTGATCCGGACATCGTTCTTGTCACAGTATTCCAGAAGGTTCTTGCCCACCTTAACACCATAATTGTTGGTCAGCCCCTCATGAGCGATGGCTGAGTTGAACTCAATTTGGCGGTTTAATGCCTCTTCTACATCTTCGATCTTCAGCTCGTCACCAAATGCGAGAATATCCTTTACATTCAGCAGGCTTTTGTACAGTTTTTCCTGTCCGGAAATGGTTGCTGTCTGCACATTATCCTGCGCAAAAAGAACCTCCCCGTCCTTTACAATTCTGGTGATATTCGTATGCGCTGACTGGATCTCCACCTGAGCAGTATGCTCACCGCAAGCCACATCCGCAAGAATGTAAAGGTTTTCGGAATTGTCGGCCAGATCATACCGGCAGACGCCCTGGCGGATCAGCTCCTTGGTCTTTTCGATATCCTCCTGCGTGATCGGTTCCAGAACCTCCAATCCCCGGCTGACATCGCCGCCTACGATGCCCAGCATCGCAGCAACCTCAATGCCCTTCAATCCACCGGATTTCGGCACGGTCACACCTTTTACATTTTTAATGATGCTGCCGCTGCAATACAGCACGACCTTCTCGGGCATACACCCCAGTACTTCCCGAGCCTTCGCCGATGCATATGCAATCGCGATAGGCTCTGTACATCCCAGTGCCGGAACCAATTCTTCCTTGAGCAATGCCACATAGGTATCGTAAGTTTTCTTATCCATAGCTTCTCCTCGCATAAACAGAACCATTTACAACTTCTGTTTTATCTTTCAATGTAAGCCAGAATGCCGGCAAAAATCAGTTTGCCAACAACTGAGCCTCCATCCAGCATGCCGATGCTCTTATCGCCGTAATAAGCCGCGCGACCGTGAACCGAACGCATCTGTTTTGTGCTTTCCGACCCTTCCTCTGCCGCCTGCGCCGCTGCTGTGAACGCTGTCTTTGCATCATCGCAAGCATGTGCCTTCAGTGCTTCCACAGCAGGATACAGTGCATCCAGAATGGTCTTTTCACCGGGCTTTGACTTTGCCTTTTCCATGATCAGCTGAAGGCCGGCATCCATGGCATCTGCCAGTTCTGCGAGCGTGCAGTCTGTCTTTTTCTTCAGACTTTTTGCCATGCCCATCATGCCGAATGCTGTGATCGTTCCCAGCGAAGATGGGGCAGATTCATTAAATACGGAGCTGCACTTCATAAAAAGCTTTCCCAGATCCGTTTCTTCTGTCCCCTCAAGATAATCCTTGACAGCCTGATAACCGCTGCTCATAGAGATACCCAAATCGCCATCGCCATTTTTAGAGTCCAGCTCTACAAGATAATCCCTGTTTGCTGTCATAACTGCGCTGATGGAGCCCATTGCCTCTTTCAGATTCTGTGCATTCATTGACCGTTCCTCCTTACTTATTTGCGTTTGTATAGAACGGAGTCGACGCAGGACTTCTCAGCAGCTCCTTCAGCTGTTCATCCAGACGGAGCACCGTCACAGACAACCCTGCCATTTCCATAGAGGTGGCAAACTCACCAATATGAGGCATGTAGACACGCACACCCTGATCCTCCAGTAATTTGTGAAGTCTGCGGTAAACGATCAGCTGCTCCTCCAGAGGGGTCGCACCCAAGCCATTGACCATAACGGAGACCTCATCACCTTCTGCAAGAGGCATATCCTCTGTGATCTTCGCCAGAAGAGTCTGTGCAATCTCGTCCGCAGTCATCATCTTGCGCACCTCGATACCGGGCTCTCCGTGAATTCCCATTCCCAGTTCGATCTCGTCTTCCTGGATTGAGAAGGTCGGCTTGCCCACCTCTGGAACGATGCAGGGAGAAATTGCCACGCCCATTGTCCGGGTATTGTCCAGTGCCTTCTGCGCAACTGCCGCCACCTCATCCAGACTCATCATCTTCTCTGCCGCTGCA
>JARHYV010000244.1 GCA_029258495.1 Faecousia sp.
GCAGCCGGATTCCCCACATATCAGAACGACCTGCCCTTCCGGAATTGATAATGTAATATGACTGATTTCCCCCAAAGCAGATGCAGCATCGTATGAAAATGAAATGTTATCGAATTCCAGCAAACCCACACCTCCTTTCTAAAGCAGCCCATTCGACCCAAGCAACTTGAGCCCCAACATAAATGCTCCATACAGGATCATAAAAACATCAAACTTATGAAATCCGATCCGGCAGATATTTGTCCGTTTGATAGGCGCTCCCAAGCCACGGGTCAGAGATGCAGCAGACAGCTCCTCTCCGATCTTGACAGAGCAAATCATCATAGGGATCAATCGATACTCCAGAATTTTGGAAGTTTTTCTTCCGCCGATCCGAATTCCGCGCATTCTCATGGCATCTCCAATGTTGTGATATTCTTCCATAACTGTCGGGAAAAAGCGAAACAAAACAGCCAATGGGATAATCAATTTCTGAGTTATGTGCATCCGTTCCATCGCCGCAATAAATTCACTGACCGTCGTGGTGCTAACGGTATAATATCCCATCACAACTCCGGGTAACAGGCGTCCAAACAATCCGCAGAAGAACAAGAGCAAAAATCCGGACTTGCCCATAGCCGGAAGGATCAGCAGCTCACATAAGAAAAGTATCAGAAACAGAGCCGTACAGCTGACAGCCTGCCGCCATTTTCCGATCGATAGCAGCAGCGCAAATGGGATGAGAGCCGTCAGAGGCTTGAGCACCACCATGATGCCGCTGACTTCACCTCCGACAACTAAGATGCTGATTGTGATCAGCAAAAATAGTTTCGTTCTCGGATCCAGTCCAAACCTTTTTTTCTCTGCTTGACTGCTTAGTACCTGCCAATTCATCAAGCAATTCCCGCTTTCTTAAAATGCTTTTCCAGAACTTTTTTGCCCAAAATACCACCTAGGATGCCGCTGATAAAGCAAGCAGCAAGAAGTACCCAGAGCATCCAATTTGGATAGAACGACATGTAGCTGTCAGCATAAGCTTTGCCAAAGCCTTCGATCACATGCTGATAGTGCGCCTCGCGGGTGATAAAGACTGCCAAATAGTTCCCGATATACCACAAGCTGAAAATGCCAGATGCAAGTACACTTTTTTTGGCGTTGACATAATTTCCGGATCTGGCAGTAAAATCAGCCAATAATGCTGCTGCAAATCCCGTAAACAGGCAATAATACCCCATTCCGGTCAGCAGCATAACGATGCCCATGAGCACACCCATAATGGTGATCATGCCGAATTTCTTTGTTTTTGTCAAAAACAGCATGAATGGAATACTGCCGGCAATGGGGCAGATCACGGTAAGCAGCGGGTGAAAAATCGGTATCAGGCTTAGAAATGACAGCAACATGGTGATCACCAGATAGATCGCAGTATAAATACCGACATTCACCAAATCCTTTGCCTGCAATTTGTTTGTTGTTTTTTTCACCATAAGATCCTCCTTTAAGTGTTCAGGCTCCAACAAGAGCTTTCCTTCTGCAGCTGGAGCATGTGGCGGTATAGACCATCCTTTTGCATCAGCTCCTCGTGCGTTCCCCGTTCCGAAATCGAACCCTGATGCAGCACAATGATCTGGTCACAGTTCTCTATGGAACGAAGACGGTGGGCAATCATCAATACGGTCTTGTCTTTTACCAATCTGCTGATTGCCTCCTGGATCAGCGTTTCATTTTCCGGATCCAGACTCGCCGTTGCCTCATCCAATAAAATGATCGGCGCATCTTTCAAAAAAGCCCGGGCTATGGAGATACGCTGACGCTCGCCGCCGGACAAGGTTTTTCCGTTTTCACCGATGATCGTCTGATAACCATCAGGCAGTTTTTCGATGAATTCCTCACATTGGGCAAGTCTGGCTGCCTCCCGAATTTCCTCCTCAGATGCATCTTTCTTTCCGATTTTTATATTGTTGTAAATCGTATCATTAAAAAGCACGACATCCTGAAATACAATGGAGAAATATTGAAGGAGTGTTTCAGGATCGATTTTGTTGATATCCTTTCCGTCAATAAGGACTTTCCCCTGCGGAATATCCCAAAAGCGGCAAGCCAGCCGGCTGATCGTGCTTTTACCGCACCCAGACGGGCCGACAAGTGCGGTTGTCTGTCCCTGTTTTGCCGTAAATGTAACATCACGAATGACCTCCTGCCCCTCGTTATAGGCAAAGGAAACATGATCGAAAACAATATCAAAGGTATTTAGGCTGATACTCGTATCGCCTTCCTGCGGCGGATATTCTTCGATTTCCCGAATTCGTGCTGCACTGACCAGAGAGTGGAAAAATTCGCCTGCACGGAAAATGATCGTAGTAAGCGGGTCATATACCTGAGATGCTACGAACAGGAACAGCAGAAAAGTATAAATGCTGATCGCGCCTTTTGCCAGCAAGCCTGCTCCAACAATCATCACAAGCACAAGACCGACACGAAGAATATTATAGGATAGGCAGATAAAGATGCCGACTGCCACCTCATACAGCATTGAGGTTTTGACAACCTTGCGTACCTTGTTTTCCAGACCGGTGCGATATTCCTCAGCCTTTTCCGAGGCATGCATCAGTTTCATGTTATCAAAGAATTCCTGCAAACCATCACTGACAGCCAGTTTTGCATTGCGGTTTTTCCAGTTGATCCCATCGCTGATTTTATAACTCAACAGGAAAAGACCAAATGAGATCGGCAGCGTACTAAAGAGAGCCAGTGCAAGCTGCCAGTTGAAACAGAACAGCAGCACAATTACCAGAAGACTGGATAATAATCCTCCGAATAAAGCGGGCACATCGCCCGATAAGGATTGCTCCAACACAGATGTGTCATTCATCAGCGTACTGGTAAGATCACTGAGATCCTTTTTCCCGAAGTAGGAAAGCGGAAGTTTTCTTAGTTTTTCTGCCAGTGATATTCTTGTGTTGGCACTTTCTTTATAAGCTGA
>JARHYV010000205.1 GCA_029258495.1 Faecousia sp.
TGGCCGCACAAGGTGCTCCTGCCGGAACCATTCTGATTGCCGATCGTCAAAGCGCCGGACGCGGCCGTCTTGGACGCAGCTTTCTATCTCCGGCAGGAATGGGGATCTACCTTTCTATCATCCTCCGTCCAAACTGCAAAGCATCCGAAATCATGCATCTGACATGCGCTGTCGCGGTTGCGGCCTGCAATGCCGTGGAGTCTGCACTGGGCTTTCGCCCCGAGATCAAGTGGACAAACGATCTTGTGTATAATAATCGAAAGCTAGGAGGGATCCTGACAGAGCTTTCCATCGACCCCAAAACGCATCAATTAGACTATGCCGTGATTGGTGTCGGGATCAACTGCTGTCAGGAGGAGGGCGATTTTGACGAGTCCATCCGCTCCATTGCCTGCTCTGCTCAAATGGCCACCGGTCATCCGGTAGATCGAGAACGGATCACCGCCCACCTCATTCTGGCACTGTCGGACATGGACAGCAAGCTCTTGACTCACTCCGATGCCATGCTGGCACAATATCGCCGGGATTGTGTCACTCTCGGGAAACAGATCAGCATCGTCCGGGGATCCCAGATCGACCATGCCATTGCCGTAGACATAGACCACCTTGGCGCATTGATCGTTCGATACGAAGATGGGTCTCTGGATACCATCAACTCCGGCGAGGTCAGCATCCGCGGACTTTATGGATATGTTTGAATAAATAACTGTTGAAATTATTAAAAGAATTGGTTATACTGATAACACCATAATCGCAACTGGAGGTTACGCTATGAAAAAAACGAACACATTGGTAAAATGGATCGCCGCCGCTGCGGCTGTCGCCGGTATTGCCTACCTTGTTGTACGCTACTTTGACCAGATCCATGCATGGCTGCGCAAGCTGTGTCCCTGCTGTACTCTCGAAGATGACTTCGTTGTTGACGACACCTTCGAACCATTTGCTGACGAAGTAACCGAAGAAACCCCGGCCGCAGAGGAATCTGCCCAGGATGCCGCTCCTGCTGAGGAAGTTCACTCTGCTGACACCACTTCTCCTGTTGCTGATGAAACCGACTTTGAAGAAAACTGAAATCATTTGCAGAGCCCCCGAAGGATCCTGTCCTTCGGGGGCTTATTGCTGCCCAATGCACATCGTCTGATGTTGGATCAATTCTAATTTCTCTTTACGGGACAGGTGTTTGATCGCTGCCTCTCGTTTCAATTCCGCACTATGATCTTCACAATCCTCCAGAAAGCGAACCGTAAGCGGCCCCCGTCCTCGGGTGTATTTTGCCCCTTTGCCTGCGCAGTGCATCTTAAACCTGCGTTCAAAATCGTCTGTAATCCCAGTGTAGAGCGAGCCGTCACCACATTCCAGAATGTAAACTACCCAATTCTTTTCCATATACTCCATCTATGACATCGGGTCGAGGCTTATG
>JARHYV010000069.1 GCA_029258495.1 Faecousia sp.
TATCGAGCGCAGACAGCGTCCGTCGGCTCGACACCGGCCTGCGCAATAGCCTGTCTTACCGCAATATGCTCTGCCTTCTGAAAGTCCAAAATCGTGTCATCCAGATCCAAAAGCAGAATATTAACCATGATTTCTTCTCCTTACGATCTCGTTGGCGATGGCCGCAAATGCCGGAATATCCAGTGTTTCACCACGCACACTGGGGCTCAGCCCCACGGCCTCCAGAACTTCCTTTGCTCCGGCCTTGCCAAGCTCCGGGAAACCGGAGGACAAGCCGTTCTGGAGCGTCTTGCGGCGCATGGCAAAGCTCGCCTTGACCGCACGGAAAAACACGGTTTCGTCATCGATCTTCCATGGACGCTGACGGCGCACCTTCAGCTGGATCACTGCACTTGTCACCTTCGGCTGCGGCAGGAAACAGTGTGCCGGGACATCAAACAGGATCTCAGGCTCGGCATAATAGTTGCAGAAAATGGTAAATGCGCTGTAATCCGCCGTCCCGGGCATAGCCGCCATTCTCTGGGCGACTTCCTTCTGCACCATGACCGTGACCGAGTCAAAACATTCTGCCTCCAACAATGCCGACAGGATGGGAGAGGTAATGTAATACGGCAGATTTGCGCAGGCCATGGGACGAAGTCCCTGAAATTTCTGCTCCACCAGTGCTTTGACATCCATCTTCAGCACATCGTTCCAGATGATCTCCACATTGTCAAATTCGCCCACGGTCTGATCAAGGATCGGCGCAAGACGCTGATCCAGTTCTACCGCGCACACCTTTTTTGCCCGCAGGGCCAGCTGCTGCGTCAACGGGCCGATCCCCGGGCCGATCTCCAGAACGCCTGCCGTTTCGTCCACGCCTGCCTCCTGAGCGATCTGCTGAGGAACCCAAGATGCGATCAGGAAGTTCTGACCCTTTGCTTTTGAAAAATGAAAGCCATGGGCAGCAAGCAATGGTTTCATCACCTGAATATTACAAACATCAATCATAAAAAAATCCGCCTTTCTTCCGCTATGATAGCAGAAAAAAGGCGGATTTGCAACCAAATTATCAGCCGAGGATATAAACCTGGCAATCCCGTGCGCCGAATTCGACACACTCGGCAACGGTATCAAAATAAAGATCGATCCGATTTCCGGAAATAAAATCAGGATCACCTGTATCCTCTGCCGTTGCAACACCATAGGTGTATTTTCCGTCACTGGATACAATGAACATCCGTGTCCCATAGGGGATCACAGTGGGATCGACTGCAATAGCGCCCACTCGTGCGACCGTACCTGTTGCTGTGATACCTTCGCGCCCCCAGCCTTCACAGCTGTAAGCTGTTGCAAGCATGGTCTTGACTCCGGTGTAGGTAAGGACTTCTCCGGTTTCTGTGGTGATCACACCATCGGAAATCGTGATACCGGGTTCCTTGGTGGGATCGTTCTTCGCACTGACTGCGATGACCTCGGGAGCAGGCTCACGGATCACTTCTTCTGAGATCTTTTTCCGGCTGGTTTCCTGATTGTTCACATAGACAACTTCCTCTACCACCCGAGCCTCACCGGGAACACCTGCGCTGATGAGTTTCTTCTCACCTGCCGGAAGGGATGCATCATACCGAACCTGAGTCGTATAGGGGATGGACTTGGCATAGGTTTCGGTTGCGTCATGTCGGCGGCTGATGGAGATGGTCATGTCGGCATAGGTGTTGTCTGTCAACGCAACGGACAGCGTATCATCCTCACCAACCACGATATCCAATCTGTTTAGGAGCTGCTGAACGGTTTCGCCGTATGTGCCGGTCTTGAGGATCTGACCGCCATTGTCAATAGTAACCATCTGAACACGCTGAACATGAATTTCAGAATAGTCACCACTCTCCTGTGTTGTATAGGTATCATCCTTGCCCAGTGCCAATCCCGCTTCATCCAAAACATCCACCGGATTGGTTGCATCTGTGCTGAAGATCAGCACCCGATCCCCATCGGTGATCCGATAGGTATTCTTTGCCGCAGCAGGCAGGGAAAACAGACATGCTACCACCGCCGTGATCATGATAACGGCCAGCGTGCGATGGAGAAGGCTTCCCTGAGAAATAAATTTATGCTGTGATCTGTGCAATGAGTGTACCTCCTTTCCTAGAATATGGAGAGAGAAATTTTTTTATAAATTCTTTCTGATCAAAGCCTGTAACAAATAGTAACGAATATGTTACCTGTATATCAGGACTGTTATATTATAACAAACTTTCCGCAAAAGTCAAGCTTTTGTATATTTTACAGGAAATATAACAACTTTTTCATGTTTTATAGTCATCTTCTTATGTCAACCTTTATGCAAAATATACGACGATATACTCCCATTTGACAAAATATATTGTAACATTAGTTACGCCAGTAGACATAAACCCCAGAATTATGTAACCATTTCGAAATTTCTATGCAACCTGTGTTATGGAACCCTGAAATGCGTTTCATTCCATAGTTTTCTCTCCATTTCTATATAATTTTTATGTGATATTTCTTCTTTTCATTCCACTTGCATTTTTGTTCGTATGAATATTTGACAACTTGAAAATAATATGCTATCATCACACTAGATTAAAAGCTTTGACGAAGACATGAACCAGGAAACGCTGCCCAGAGAGGAGCCTGTATGCTGCAATGGCTCTGCAATCCGACCCTGTGATTCCACCACTTCTGAGCCGTTCGGCGGAAATGCCGAGTTGGGTGCGCCCGTTATCGCGCCAATGAGTGGCAGCGCTATGCACTGCAACCAGGGTGGAACCGTGGAATATGTGATCATATCCCACCCCTGATCTTTCAGGGGTGGGATTTCTGTTTTTCTACCCCATAGCAAAAGGAGGT
>JARHYV010000032.1 GCA_029258495.1 Faecousia sp.
ATATGATCCCTGCGCCGGTTTCTGCCTGTGCTATCTGTGCAATATGCTTTGCTGCGGCGGCCGTGGATGGCTGTGCTGCTGCTGATAAAAAATGCCCGTCTGAACGGTTCAGACGGGCGTTTTTTTATTTTACAAAGAAACCGACGGCGATGGCACCGGGGCCTACATGGGTTCCGATGACGCAGCCTACCGTGGAGATCGGCAGGTGATCGGTGTGGGATTTCCACAGATCCATGGAGTCTGTGATGTATTTTTCCAGAAGGGCATCGCTCAGACCGCTGTATGCCAGAGCGAAGGGCTTTTGAAAGTCGATGCCTCCGGACTTTTCAATCAGCTGCCGCAGGAGGTTGTTGCCCTGCTTGGAGCCACGGGCTTTGCCTGCCATGACGATCAGACCGTCCTCCATTGTGACAACGGGCTTGATGGACAGCAGACTTCCGGCGAGTGCGGTGGCAGCGGAGATCCGACCGCCCTTTTTCAGGTACTCCAGTGTGTCCAGAAGGGCAAGGACACGGATCTTTCCGGTCTGCTCTGTGAGTGCGCGGAAAATCTCTTCAGCGGACAAGCCCTGCTCCAACAGCGTCAGACCGTATTCCAACAGGATGCGCTCGCCGATGCAGACAGACAGGCTGTCCACCACGAAGATCCTGCCGGGGTGATCCATTGCGGCGATGACGGCACTCTGATAGGTGCCGGAGAGCTTGGAGGACAGGGTGATCACCACGATGTCGTCGCCTTGCTCCAGAATGGGGGCATAGGCTTGCGCAAAGTCTGCCGGAGGAACCTGACAGGTGGTAGGCAGCACATCGCTCTCGATGAGCCTTTCGTAGAATTCCGTGTGGGTCATGTCGATCTTGTCGGAATACTCGGTGGTTCCGAAAACCACCTTCAGGGGAACGGTGGTGATGCCCAGAGCATTTGCCTCCTCCGGGGTGATGTCGGATGCGGAATCGATGATAAAATGAACAGCCATGGCGGCTCCTTTCACATGGTTATTTGGATCGCTCCATCTTGTTTTTCAGGTTCTGGGAGATCAGGGCAAGGCTCTGGTAGAAATCAGAGCGCTGCTGCTCGGTCAATCCGTCGCCACCGGCGCAGACCCATGTTTCGATGAGGGTATCGACCTTTTCTGCCACCTCCAGACCCTTGGGGGAGAGTGTCAGCGGTGCGCGGTAGTTCTTTGCACACTCCTGACACACATAGCCCTGCTGCCGAAGGTCGGCAATGGTTCTGGAAATGGCAGCCTTGTCCTCTCCGCAGAGGGTGGAAAGCTGACTGGCCGTCAGTCCTTGGGGATTATGGTGCAGGTAAAACAGGCACATGGCGTGGGTGCCTTTCATGCCGAATTCCACCATTTCGATGGATTTGATCCGCTGAATGTATTTGTAGCATACGGTGATGCCGGATATAAATGACTCAAACCGATGGATCATAGGGTGACCTCCTGAATGAAACTGGTGGAAGTATATCACATAGATGTTGATTTGTCAACATTATATTGTTGAAAAATCAACAAATCCATTGTCCCCATACGCAGAAAACAGGGCAGACCTGTTATGGTCTGCCCTGTGGGATAGGTGTATTAAGCGTCCTGTTCCTTGGCATCGGCAATGATCTTTGCCTGATTGCCCTTGGGTACTTCCTCATAGCGGACAAAGCTCAGGGTAAAGGAGCCTCTTGCCTGAGTCATGGCACGCAGATCGATGGCATAGCTGCTCATTTCAGCCATGGGGACTTCTGCCTCTACCACGGTGTTGCCCTCGTCATCAGGTGTCATGCCCATGACACGACCGCGGCGCTTGTTCAGATCGCCGATGACATCGCCCATGTAGCTGTCGGGGATGGTGACGGACAGGGAGCCGATGGGCTCGAGCAGGGTTGGCATTGCATTGGGCATTGCCTCCTTGAATGCAAGGATGGCAGCCATGCGGAATGCCATTTCGTTGGAGTCAACGGGATGGTAGGAGCCATCGTACAGGGTAGCCTTCAGATTGACCATGGGATAGCCTGCCAGGGGGCCTTTTTGTACAGCCTCCTGAATGCCCTTTTCAACAGCGGGATAGAAGTTTCTGGGGACACTGCCGCCGAAAACTTCTTCGGCAAAGATCAGTTCGTCCTGCTCCTCCTGAGGCTCAAAGCGAACCCAGACATCACCGAACTGACCGGAACCGCCGGTCTGTTTCTTGTGACGGCCATGTGCCTCGACTCTCTTTTTGATCTTCTCCCGGTAAGCGACCTTGGCAGGGCTCAGGACGGCATCCACGCCAAAGCGGCTCTTGAGCTTGGAAACCAGAACATCCAGATGCTGATCGCCGGCGCCGGAGATGACCTGCTGCTTGGTTTCGGGATTGTTGTACAGGGAGAAGGAGGGATCTTCCTCGTTCAGACGGAGCAGACCTGCACCCAGCTTATCCTCCTGACCCTTGGTCTTGGGCGCGATGGCCATGGAGTAGCAGGCAGGGGCATAGGGGATGCCCTTCAGCGCAACGACCTTACGGGGGTCACACAGGGTGTCGCCGGTCTTGACCTTGTCCATCTTGCCGATGGCGGCGATATCACCGCAGGAAACCTCCTTGATCTCGGTGCTCTTCTTGCCGCACATGGTGTACAGACGGCCCAGTTTCTCGGTTTCACCGGTACGGGCATTTACCAGAGTGGTGTCCTGGGTGATGGTGCCGGAAAGAACCTTGATAAAGGAGAATTTGCCGTACTGATCGGAAACGGTCTTGAATACATAGGCGGAGGGAACGCCGCCGGGCGAAACCACGAATTCCTCGGTGGTGCCGTCGGCGAGGGTTGCCTTGTGATAGTTGCCTTCTACGGGATTGGGCAGCAGATCGATGATATGCTCCATGAGCATGTAGCTGCCCAGACAGCTAATGGAGGAGCCGCACAGCACGGGCACCAAAGACTGCTGCAGGACACCGGTATGCATGCCCTTGATCATTTCGGAATAGGTGAAATCCTCGCCGCCGAAGAATTTGTCCATGAATTCCTCGCTGGTTTCGGCGACGGACTCCTTCAGTGCGTCGTTGAATTCTTCCACAACGGGGATCTTGTCCTCGGGAACATCGATCTCCACGCGCTTGAGGTTCTGCATCTCGTAAGCGCGCTTGTTCAGCACATCGATGATGCCGGTGATCTTCTTGGAGCCGTCCCAGATGGGAACGACCACGGGTGCGATCTTGTTGCCGAACTTCTCACGCAGGGCATTGAAGGTGGCATTGTAGTCGGAGTTGTCCTCATCGACCTTGGAGATATAGATAAAGCGAGGCATATTACGCTCTTCGCAGT
>JARHYV010000258.1 GCA_029258495.1 Faecousia sp.
TCTGGCACAGCACACACTTGCGTGGAAACAACCATTCTGTCACCGCATCAAGCCATCTCATTCGTTTTCCCCTGAAGGCGCAGTTTCAGACCGCTGTAATGGCGGTTGCGCTTGGCATTCTCCGTCATCGCCGCAACGATCTCTTCCTTTCCCACGATGATCAGCAATTCCCTTGCCCGCGTAACCGCCGTGTAGAGCACACTCCGGTTAAGCAGATAGGGTGAACCGTTCCATGCGACCAAAATGACCGCACGATACTCACTTCCCTGACTTTTATGCACCGTCATGGCATATGCCGGCTCCAATTCATTCATCTGAGAGAAGTCGTAATCAGCCTCCCGATCATCAAAAACCACCGTCAATGTTTCGGCATGGGGATCGATCTCACGGATAATTCCAACATCACCATTGAAAATGCCGCTGCCTATCGCACTGCCGTCCGACTTTCTCCACATTATATCATAGTTATTGCGTATTTGCATCACCCGATCGCCTTCACGGAAGGAAAAATCTCCGTACTGGCGTTCTTTTTTTCCTGTTGTCGGTGGATTCAGCGCCGCTTGGAGCATTTTATTCAGGTTCTGCGTACCGACTCCGCCCTTTCGGGTAGGGCTGAGCACTTGGATCTGATCGGCGGGAATTCCCATGTTTTTAGGCAGACGCACAGAGCACAGCTGTGCGATCAGCTGGCAAACTGCATCCTCCGTCTGGCGGCGCATAAAGAAGAAGTCTTTATCTACCCGTTTCAGTTCCGGCAGCTGACCGTTATTGATCCGGTGGGCATTCATGACGATCAGACTCTCCTGCGCCTGACGGAAGATCTCCGTAAGACGGACTGTGGGCAGCATCTGGCTGCGGAGCATGTCAAAGAAAGGAAACCCAGGCCCAACCGGCGGCAGCTGATCCGGATCACCCACCAAAATGATGCGTTTCCCCTGAGGGATCGCCTTGAGCAGGCTGTGCAGGAGCTGGATGTCGACCATACTCATCTCATCCACGATCACAGCGTCCGTGCGCAGTGGCAGGTCTTCATCCCTTCCAAACGCCATCATTCCCGTTGTCGGATCGATGCCTGCCTCCAGCAGGCGGTGAATGGTGGAGGTTTCCTCTCCGGTTACCTCTGTCATACGCTGTGCTGCACGGCCGGTGGGCGCTGCCAGCATGCACCGCAGCTGCATATGACCAAGCAAGCTGAGGATTCCCTGCACGATGGTGGTCTTACCTGTGCCGGGGCCGCCGGTGATCAACAGCACTCCGTTGGTTGCCGCTGCGCGGATTGCCTGAGCCTGCTGCTGAGAATATTGAACACAGCTCTCCCGTTCTACCTGTTTCATCAGATCATCCAGATCCGGTGGCTCTGGGAAACTGCAGTTTGCTGCAAGCAGCAGCCGATAGGTGGCATAAAGCTCTGCCTCATACAGCTGAGGCAAGTACACGATCTTGATGCCTGTAAGCTGCTGGCGCACGATGCGCTCGCTCTGAGCGAGCCGCTCCAGCCCCTGTACCACATGATCTTCCTCAACACTCAGCAGCTGCATCGTAATGAGGATCAATTTCTCCTCCGGCAAGAAAGTATGTCCTGCGGACATATTATAGCTCAATTCAAACAGGATCCCCGACTCCACCCGTCTTGGGTCATCGCCGGCAGTTCCCAATTCGATCGCAAAGCGATCCACCGCACAGAATGGCGCATCCAGTCCGTTGTCCATCAGCAGATACGGATCATCATACAGCAGTTCCACGGTCTGCTCCCCATAGAGCTTGTATGCACGGACTGCAAGCTCCGTAGGCAGATGATGCAGCGCAAAAAACTCCATCAGATGGCGCATACCCGTCTGCTGACGATATTCTCTTCCGAATGCCCGCGCCTTCTCTAACGAGATCCCCGGGATCTCTGCCAATCTCTCCGGCTCCTGCTCCAGGATCATCAGAGTCTGATCTCCGAAATGTCCCACGATCCGCCCCGCCATTACAGGCCCGATGCCTTTGATCACACGGCTGGATAAAAAGCTCTGGATCTCCATCGCCCCCTGCGGCAGCATCCGCTCCAAAAACTCCGCCTCAAATTGTTTTCCAAAGCTGGAATGTGTGCTCCACTTTCCCGTGACCATCAGGTGTTCACCGATCACCGGCATAGGGATCGTGCCCACCACCGTAACCATGGTTCCTCCACAGTTGAGTTTCAGCACAGAATATCCGTTGTCATAATTCTGGTAAATGACTGCCGCTACCGCTCCCTGCAATATTTCTAATTCTTGTTCCGCCAAATCAATCCCGCTCCATGTCCTTCAGGTCATAAGGCCGATATATCCTATATTTTAATAGTATAACAGCCCTATTTCGACTCTGTATATTTTTTATTATTTTACTATAAAAAACAAGAAATGAAAAGCCCTGATCCAAAACTTTTCCATTCATTATTTATTCATTTTATTTGGTAAAAATGTTGCAATCACATGGTTGTTTTTTCTGTTTATTCAACATAGTAAACCTTGCTTTCGGATTTCATGTATGTTAAAATGTATCCGTTGAAAACAGATTTAATGATGGAAGGAGAGGACGACACATTTGAAAGACCTTTCTCTTCTGGTTTGGCTCACCCAGCTGGGATTGACCGTTGCCTTTCCGCTGGCAGGTTTTGTGCTGCTGGGGGTCTGGCTGAATAACCGCTTTCATCTTGGCACATGGGTCGTGATCGCCGGTCTTGTTGTAGGTTTCTGCTCAGCGATTACCGGACTTCGTTCTTCCCTGAAGATGCTCGATCGGCTGGCGCAGGGGAAAAAAGAGGATACGCCGCCACCTGTATCATTCAACGATCATCACTGATCGGAGGTTATTATGGACTCTCGCAAAATCGTATTTCAGGAAACCGGGATCGTGCTGTTAGGCGAGATTATCGGAACCGCGCTTATGTGCACAGTCTTTGCACTCCTGAACAAATTTGATTCGTCCGTTCTGTTCGGCGGAATGATCGGCTTGGCCTTAGCCACCGGAAATTTTTTCTTTATGGCTGTCAGCACCTGCATTGCAACGGAAAAAGCACAAAACGAAAATGTGAAAGGCGGACAGAGTATGATTCGCAGCTCCTACCTACTTCGGCTGTTGGTTCTGTTCGTTATTTTATTCGCCTGCGGAAAGAGCGGCCGTTTCAACATTTTCTCCCTTGCGCTGCCCCTGCTGTTCGTGCGTCCCACTATTACAATCGCAGAATTTTTCAGAAAGACTGGTGAAAATAAATCATGAGCGTCAATGTTACTGGTGCATTTGTTTATTTCAATATCCCGATTTTCGGCGGTATCCCCATTACGCAGACTACGATCTCTTCCCTTTTGGTTACCATCCTGCTGTGCAGTGCATTTGTGATCCTGGGCAAGGGACTCAGTACCCGTCCCGGCAAGGCACAGGTTCTGGTTGAAAAAGGTGTCAGCATGCTCCAGGGTATGGTTGTGGAAACCATGGGCGCTCACAATGCTCACTGGACACCCTTCATCGGTGCCGTCTTCCTCAGTTCTATCTTCGGCTCCCTGATCGGTATGACCGGTTTTCTTCGCTCTGCCACTGCCGACCTGAGCACCACCCTGACATGGTCTATCATGGTCAGTGTGATCATTTGGTACAACAACATCAAGAACAATGGCTTTGGCGGTTGGCTGAAGGGATTTACCGAGCCCATCGTGGTCATGACTCCCATGAACCTGATCGGCGAGATCGCACAGCCTGCTTCTATGGCATTCCGTCACTTCGGCAACATCGCCGGCGGCGGTGTCATTACTTCCGTCCTCTATACTGGTCTGGCACTTGCCTCCAGTGCGGCCCTGAACCTGATCTCCTCCAGCGGCATCGCCATTGGGATCATTCTGATGGTTCTGGGTCTGGGACTCATTCTCTGGAATCGAAAGACAAAGAAGGTCTTCCCCCTGATCGCAGGTATCGTATCCGCAGCACTGGGTCTGTTCGGTCTGCTGCAGGCTGCCGGTATCCTGACCGGTGTGCCTCTGCTCACCCTTGGTATCCCCGCGATCCTTTCTCTGTATTTCGATGTATTCTCCGGATTTGTTCAGGCTCTGGTCTTCTCTCTGCTGACCATGGTCTACATCTCCGGCTCTCTGCCCGAGCCTCAGGCTGACGCGGAGTGATCAATTTGTCAACCCATAAATTATTATGATATAAAAATTTTTTAGGAGGAATTATTTATGGATTTAGGAATGGCTATTTTTAAGGCTGGTTGTGCAATCGGTGCTGGCCTGTGTATGGGTATCGGCGCTATCGGCCCCGGTATCGGCGAAGGTAACGCTGTTGGCAAGGCTCTGGAAGGCATGGCTCGTCAGCCCGAAGTTGCTGGCAACCTGCGTAGCACCATGATCATGGGTTGTGCTATCGCCGAAACCACCGGTATCTACTCCCTGCTGATCTCTTTCTTGATCCTGTTTGCTCTGGGTTAATTTCCTTTCTAATTTTATTCGAAAGGAGATTGCCACATTGGAAGGATTTGAAAGCTTTATTGGTGTAAACTTTTGGACCGCTCTGTTTACCCTGCTCAACTTCCTGCTGGTATTCTTCATGGGTAAGAAATTTCTCTTTGGCCCTGTGATGAAAATGATCGCAGACCGCCAGAAAGAAATCGACGACATGTATGACTCCGCCAACAAGGCAAGCCAGCAGGCCAAGGCCCTGGAAGACGAGTATCAATCCAAGCTGTCCCAAGCCAAGAGCACAAGCGACGAGATCGTAAAGAGCGCAGTTGCCCGTGCTCAGGCAAGAGAAGACGAGATCATCCGCCAGGCAAATGCAGACGCTGCCGCCATTCTGGAGAAGGCAAACGCTGACATTGCTCTGGAGAAGAAAAAGGCCCTGAACGATGCCAAGGATGAAATTTCCGGCGTTGCAATGGCCATTGCAGAAAAAGTTGTAGAGCGTCAGCTGAACGATGCTGACCAGCAGACACTGATTGCCGAATTTATCGACAATCTGGGAGAAAGCCTATGACAGAAGCTGCTAACCACTACGGTCAGGCTCTGTATGAACTGACCAAGGACGAAGGGATCTCGCAGCAGGTTCTGTCTGAACTCAAGACTCTCGACGAAGCATTTCAGGCTGAACCTCGATTTATCACACTGCTCAGCACTCCCTCGATCCCCAAACCCGAACGCTGCCAGATCCTTGATGACAGCTTGCGGGGACAAGTTCACCCCTATGTTCTGAATTTTTTGAAAATTCTTACAGAACGCGGCTATATGCGTCATTTTTCCGGCTGCTGTCAGGTTTTTCAGCAGTGCTACAATACAGATCACGGCATCATGGTTGTAACCGCGGTTACAGCCATGCCCCTGTCTGATGCACTTCGCCAAAAGCTGATCGGCAAGCTGTCCACTGTCACTGGCAAAACGGTTGATCTTCAGTGCAAGGTCGACGCCTCCTGCCTGGGTGGTGTTCGGCTGGACTGGGACGGCAAACAGGTAGACGGTACTGTTCGTCACAGATTGGAAGATATCCGCGGCGTTCTGAAAAATACCGTACTCTGATCAGAAAGCAGGGACTCAAATGGAATTAAGACCCGAAGAAATAACGAAAATCATCCGTAGTCAGATCAAGAACTACGAAGCCAAGCTGGAAACCAGTGAAACCGGCACTGTCATCGTTGTCGGCGACGGTATCGCAACGGTCTCCGGATTGGATAAGTGCATGGCCGGCGAGCTGATTGAATTCCCCAACGGCGAATACGGCATGGCACAGAACCTGAACGAAGACACCATCTCCGTTGTTATCCTTGGCGATGACAGCGGCATCAAGGAAGGCGACACCGTCAAGCGTACCGGTCGTGTCGTTTCCGTTCCCGTTGGCAACGCCCTGATCGGCCGTGTTGTCAACGCCCTGGGCGAACCCATCGATGGTAAGGGCACCATCACAAACGACGGTTTCCGTCCCATCGAATCTCCGGCCCCCGGTATCATCGACCGTGAGCCTGTTAATGTTCCCCTTCAGACCGGTATCAAGGCCATCGACTCTATGATCCCTATCGGACGCGGCCAGCGTGAGCTGATCATCGGCGACCGTCAGACCGGTAAGACCACCATCGCAACAGATACCATCTTGAACCAGAAGGGCAAGGATGTCATCTGTATCTATGTTGCCATCGGTCAGAAGCGTTCTACTGTTGCTCAGATCGTCAACAATCTGACCATGGCAGGCGCTATGGACTATACCATTGTTGTCAGTGCTACCGCATCTGAGCTTGCACCCATGCAGTATATCGCCCCCTATTCCGGCTGTACCATGGGTGAATACTTCATGGAGCAGGGCAAGGATGTTCTCGTGATCTACGACGACCTTTCCAAGCATGCCGTTGCATACCGTGCAATTTCCCTGCTGATCCGTCGTCCGCCCGGACGCGAGGCTTACCCTGGTGATGTTTTCTACCTCCACTCCAGACTTCTGGAGCGTGCCGCTCATCTGAGTCAGGCCAAGGGCGGCGGTTCTCTGACCGCACTGCCCATCATCGAAACTCAGGCAGGCGATGTTTCCGCCTATATCCCCACCAATGTGATCTCCATCACCGATGGTCAGATCTTCCTGGAATCTGAGCTGTTCAATGCCGGTATCATGCCTGCTGTTAACCCCGGTATCTCCGTTTCCCGTGTTGGCGGCAACGCACAGATCAAGGCTATGAAGAAGGTTTCCGGCTCTCTGAAGCTGCTGTACTCTCAGTACCGCGAGCTGCAGAGCTTTGCCCAGTTCGGTTCCGATCTGGATGCCGATACCAAGTCCCGTCTGGCTCTGGGTGAGCGCATCGTGGCTGTTCTGAAGCAGAGCAACAACGCTCCCGTTGATGTAGCCCATCAGGTCTGCATCATCTACGCAGTTACAAACGGCTATCTGAACGAGATCGCCATCAACGATGTACCCGAGTTTGAACGTCAGCTGTTCGACCTGATGGATACCCGCTATCACGAGGCTCTGACAGATATCCGTACCACCGGTAATCTGGCTGACAGCACTGTGAAGGCAATTCAGGATGCTCTGAACGAGCTGATTGCTCAGTTCAAACCGGCAAACTAACGAGGAAGGAGTGAGAGCCATGGCTGGCGTTTCCTCTAAGGAAATCAAAACCAGAATCCGTAGTATGGAAAGCACGAAGCAGATCACCAAGGCCATGGAAATGGTCGCTGCTTCCAAGCTC
>JARHYV010000228.1 GCA_029258495.1 Faecousia sp.
GCAGCCTGGGTATCCTTGCCGCTCAGCAGGCTGTAAATCAGACCGCCGCCGAAGGAGTCACCGCCGCCGACGCGGTCAATGATGTGCAGGTCGTACTTCTTGGAGAAACAGTACTCATCCTTGGCAACATTATAGAGCATTGCGCTCCAGCCGTTGTCAAATGCGGAATGGCTCTCACGCAGGGTGATCGCGACCATCTCAAAACCGAACTTGTCAGCCAGCTGCTTTGCGACGGACTTGTAGCCCTCGTGGTTCAGGCTGCCGCCGTAGATGTCGGTTGCCTCAGCCTCGATGCCGAAGACATCCTTTGCATCCTCCTCGTTGGAGATGCACACATCCACATACTGGCACAGCTCAGTCATAGCAGCACGAGCCTGCTCGCGAGTCCACAGCTTGCCGCGGTAGTTCAGATCGCAGGAGATCTTTACCCCGCGAGCCTTGGCTGCCTTACAAGCCTCCTTGCAGATCTCCACCAGGTTCTCGCCCAGAGCGGGAGTGATGCCGGTGAAGTGGAACCAATCAGCACCCTCGAAGATGCTGTCCCAGTCAAAATCACTGGTGGAAGATTCCTGAATGGAAGAGTGAGCACGGTCGTAGATGCACACGGAGCCACGCTGAGATGCACCCTTCTCGTTGAAGTAGATGCCCACACGATCGCCGCCGCGGACGATCTTGGAGGTGTCTACACCGTAGCGGCGCAGGCTGTTGACAGCGGACTGACCGATGGCATGCGCAGGCAGCTTGGTAACAAAAGCTGCATCCATGCCGTAGTTTGCAAGGGAAACGGCTACATTTGCCTCACCGCCGCCAAAGGTGAACTCCACATGGTCGCACTGGACAAAACGCTCGTAGTTATAAGGCTGCAGGCGGAGCATCAGCTCGCCGAAGGTAATGATCTTTGCCATATCGTAATTCCTCTTTCTTTTTTCAGATCAACCGAAAGCTGCCTGACGGGCTTCGGCGCACAGAGCGGTGATCTTTTCAAAATTGCCGGCTGCAATATCAGCCTTGGGGCAGACCCAGCTGCCGCCCACTGCGTGGATGAAGGGAGCATCGATATACTCTCTTACATTGCCTGCATTCACGCCGCCGGTGGGCATGAACTTGATGCCCACAAAGGGAGCGGACAGATTCTTCATGGCATTCAGACCGCCATAAACATTTGCAGGGAAGAACTTGACCACCTTCAGACCCATGTTCACAGCAGCGGTGATCTCGGTGGGAGTCACGCAGCCGGGGGTCACGGCGATGCCGTTTTCGATGCACCAGCCCACGACTTCTGCGTCGAAACCGGGGGACACGATGAACTTAGCACCCATGGAAACAGCTGTCTTGCACTGCTCCAGGTTCAGGATGGTGCCGGCACCAACCACCATCTCGGGGCAGTTTTCGGCAACTGCCTTGATGGAGTCGGCTGCAGCGGCAGTACGGAAGGTGATCTCCATCACATCGATGCCGCCGGCGACCATTGCCTTTGCAGTGGGCACTGCATCCTTGGCATCGTCAAGCACAACAACAGGAACAACGCCTGCATTTGCCAGTCTATTCAGGACATCCATGCTCGTTCCTCCTTACACGCCGGAATATGCGCTGTAACCGCAGTCGATGGGCAGGCAGACGCCGGTGATGGCGGATGCGCAGTTGTCATCGCACAGGAACATGGTTGCGCCCAGCAGCTCCTCAGCCTCGACAAAACGACGGGTAGGAGTGCCGTTCAGGATCTTTGCGGAACGGGCAGTGGGGGTGCCATCCTCGTTGAACAGCAGTCTTCTGTTCTGATCGGACACCAGGAATCCGGGAGCCAGTGCATTGCAGCGGATGTTGGTGCCGGCGAAGTGGGTAGCCAGCCACTGAGTGAAGTTGGAAATTGCAGCCTTTGCTGCGGAGTAAGCAGG
>JARHYV010000225.1 GCA_029258495.1 Faecousia sp.
ATTCTCTTCTGCCTGCAAACACCTCAGCATGGCTACGCCATCGGGCAGCAGGTGAAGGAAATGACCGGAAATGCCGTTGTCATCAGTCCGGGAACCATGTACGGAACCCTTTCCAAAATGGAAAAAGACGGGCTGATCCGCTTTTACGCAGAGGAGGACAAGCGAAAGCTGTATCAGATCACAGCTTTGGGGCAGGAAGTGCTGAACGCAGAAATCAGCCGCATCGAGCGTTTATACCGCAACAGCAAAGGAGCGTGTGTCCATGAATAAGATCAAGATCCATGTGTTTACAATCGCAGATTACGAAGAAGAGGAGCTCTGGCTGCGCAGACAGCATCAGCAGGGGCTGCGGTTTGTAAAAATTGTTTCGCCCTGTTTTTTTGTCTTTGAGGAATGCACCCCTGAGGATGTGGTGTATCGTCTGGATTATCAGAACAGCAGTGCAGGCAGTGACTACAAGCAGATGTTTGCAGACTACGGCTGGGAATATACAGGCAGCTGCGCCGGATGGCTGTATTTCCGCAAGCCTGCATCCCAGATCCGGCAGGAAAATGACGGAGAGATCTTTTCAGATGGGGAGTCCAAGGTGGATATGATCCGGCATGTGCTGAAAACCCGTATGCTCCCGCTGCTTGCGATCTTTTTCTGTATGCTGCTCCCCAACTGTGTCCGAGCCTTCAGCGGCTCCCTTGGAAGATTGGATGCGTTTTTGATCGGGTTCTTTTCGGCGGTGATCGTTCTGTACCTGTATCTGATCATTTACTGCGGAAGAAAGCTCATCAAGCTCCGGAAGAAGTACAAATCGGAATAGCCCCTGCACTGCATGGGTGTGCCGCTGCCGGCAAGAAATATGGAAAGAAAGGACGCTGCGATGCAGCGTCCTTTTTGCGTGGGTAAGCATGTTACATGCTGTAAAAGTAAAATGCCAGGAAATGGAGCACACTGCCCAGAACCACAAACACATGGAAGACGCAGTGCATCCAACGGACTTTGGAGCCGATGCCATACAGGATCGCACCGATGGTGTATGCGATGCCGCCGAACAGCAGCAGGTAAAATCCGGTGGGGGTCAGCAGCTGCCACAGGGTCTTCATAAAGGGAAGGATCGCCCAGCCCATCCCAATGTAGCAGATCATGGAAAATGCCTGATATTTATGCAGATCGATGGCGGTGAGGGTGGTGGCGATGGCGCACAGCGTCCACTCCAGTGCGAAGATCCCCCAGCCAAGAGCGGGAGAGGCACGGCGGATGGCTCCCAGAGAAATGATGGTGTAGCTGCCGGCAATCAGAAAGTAGATGGCGCAGTGATCCAGAACCTGAAGGACTTTCTTGGTCATGCTGGGTTTCCATGCGTGGTAGATGCTGGAGATGCTGTACAGGGCGATCAGGCACACGCCGTAGATCGCGGCAGCGGTGATCTCCGTGGCGCCGTAATAGGTGGCAGCCTTTGTGACGCACATGACCAATGCGATGGCACCGCCGAGACCGCCGATGGCATGGGTCAGGGTATTGGTCAATTCCTCGCCGAATGTGTAGTTGGGCAACACCCGATCGCAAAGCTTAATTCGTTTCTGCATAGGGAAAACCTCCGTGGATTTGATACATTCATCATAGCACAAACGGAAGAAGATGTGCTCTACTCCGGGTATTCTACCCCGTAACGGTTGGTAGAGTGCCGATCTCTACCGGAGAGAGGGTACTCTCCTTATCATTTATGCCCAAAAAGTGCGGGAGAAATTTGGGATATGATTGGTAGAATTCATAAAAAATTTATGTGCTTATCCGGATAGGATATGCTATAATATAACCAGTGACACCCGGCTTAGTGAAGTCGGGTAAAAATAAGGAGCACCTATGAACAATATTCTGTTTTTTCTCACACCAAAGGCAATGTGCGCCCATCTGCATGCAGACTATACCCTGCGGCAGGCACTGGAGCGCATGGAGAGTGCAGGCTACACCTCTCTGCCGATCCTGAACAAACGGGGAGAATACTGCGGGACATTGTCCGAAGGCGATCTGCTGTGGGCTATCAAAAATCTTTGTTACATGGATATGCGTCAGGCAGAGGCACATCGGATCATGGAGATCGTTCACCGCAAGGATTACATCCCGGTCAGGGTCAATACCTCGATGCACGATCTGATCGATCGGGCAGCAAACCAGAATTTTGTCCCCGTGGTCGATGACAAGGGAGCATTTATCGGCATCGTCACTCGCAGTGCCATCATCAAATATTGCAGGCAGCAGTTGTTCTCTGAGGACTGATGCAGGGATGACTTTCTGATGACCGTACCGATCAGGCGTAATTTCACCAGATACGGCACAGCTCCGTCTTCGGGGCTGTGCCGTTTTTTACTGGGAATTTTTCTGTTTGGAGCATGGGAGAAAAAATGC
>JARHYV010000358.1 GCA_029258495.1 Faecousia sp.
GCAGCAGATCATTGCCGTCATCAAGAATGCAGATCCCACTCTGTTCGCTACCAGTAACCCTTATTACCATGAGATGATCGCCGCCAAGCACATCCCCATGTTCTTGGAGCAGCTGAAGGCAGCCGGCATCGCCATGAACGAAAGCACCATGGCAGGCATCAACTTTGCCTTCCTGGGCATCGATATGGGCATCGTGCCTCAGTTCAACATCTTCGGCTGGCAGGCTTATGACTGGGCGCACATCGGTGCATTCCTGATCCCGGTGCTGTCTGCCGGCAGCCAGGTGCTGACCATGTTCATCTCTACCAAGATGAACAACTCCGTCGTCACCAACGAAAAGGGCGTTCAGGACGAGGAAACCGCCAAGAATTCCCAGATGGCTCAGACCAACAAGACCATGATGTTCATGATGCCGCTGATGAGCCTGTGGATCGGCTTTACCGTTCCCACCGCATTGAGCCTGTACTGGCTTGTGAGCGGTGTCGTTCGTACCGCTCAGGATGTGATGCTTACCAAGAAGTACCGCGCCATCTATGATGCAGAGGATGCCATCCGCCTGCAGCGCGCCATCGAGGAAGACCGCATCGAGGCGGAGAAGGAGCGCGTCCGTGCCGAGCGCCGTGCCGCCAATCCCGACGGCATCACCACCAATACCAGCAAGAAAAAGCTGCAGAAGGAACAGCATGCAAAGGAATCCGCTGCCAAGGCTGCTGCCGCCAAGGAGTACGCCGCAAAGCGCGGCATCCTGCCCGAGGAGGAAGAAGTCGAAGAGGTTATGTCCGGTATTGCAGATCGTCCTTATTGCAAGGGTCGTGCCTATGACCCCAACCGTTACAACGGTAATGTGGAGGAATAAACCATGGAAAAGAGCATCATCACCACTGGTAAGACCATTGATATTGCCATCGAGGCTGCTCTGCAGCAGCTGGGGATGGATCGTGACAGCGTGAGCGTCACGGTACTGGAGCAGGCAAAATCCGGATTTTTGGGCATCGGCAGAACCGATGCAAAGGTTCAGGTGACCTATGAGGCTCCGGAGGAAAAGCCCGCTGCCCCCAAGGTAGCTCTGTCCTCTGCCTCCCGCTCCAAGCCCAAGGCAGAGAAAAAGCCCGAGCCTAAGGCAGAGGCTCCCAAGCCCGAAAGAAAGCCTGAGCCCAAGGCAGAGGCTCCCAAGCCCGAAAGAAAGCCTGAGCCTAAGGCAGACACCCCCAAGCCCGAGAGAAAGCCTCGGGAGGAGAAAAAGGCTGAGCCGAAGGTTCAGCGTACTTACGAGCCTGCCCAGCCCGGCAGCAGCGAAGAGAAGATCGAGCAGTTCCTGAAGGGTCTGCTGGAGAACATGGGCTCTCAGGCAGTTCCCCATGCATGGCAGGACGGCGAGGGCAGCTACCGGGTGGATCTGACCGGTGCGGATCTGGGCTACCTGATCGGCAGAAGAGGCGAAACTCTGGATGCCATTCAGCATCTGGCGAACTACTCCGTCAACCGCATGATCGACGGTCATGTCCGCATCAATGTGGATGCAGAGGACTACCGGCTGAAGCGGGAGGACTCCCTGTGCCGCTATGCCCGCAAGAAGGCACAGCAGGTGCTGAAGAACCGCCGCCGCACCACGCTGGAGCCCATGAATGCCTATGAGCGTCATGTGATCCACGCAGCATTGCAGGAGATGGACAACATCACCACCCACTCCACCGGCTCCGAGCCCAATCGCCGTGTGGTCATTGAGTATGTGAGATGATCTGCCCTTTGGACAGAGCATGAAATCAGAAATAAACGGACGGTATCCTTCGGGATACCGTCCGTTTTTTATGGGAAAAATCAGAAAAAGCCGCTTTTGTGCGAAACGGCGGCAGGCTGTATTTATCAGAGAAGGCAGCGGTCTGCGGTTGTGAAATAATCGATTTATATAAAATTAAAATCTAAAATGGTTGACAAATGCATACCATAGGTGTATATTGTACGGACGAAGGACGATTTTTCATCGTGCCGAACTTGGAAAGGATGTGACGATTTTTGCTGAAAACATTGCAGCTTTTTGATCTGACACATACACTGGCAGGGGATTACCTTGCCCGATTTGAATATCCGTGGCAGGCGCTGAAGGGGATCAAGGATC
>JARHYV010000085.1 GCA_029258495.1 Faecousia sp.
GAGGGCCAGCATAGGTAACATAGGAGTCAACACCCTCTTCAAAGGTCAGCTTTGCGCTGCCGCCCAGATCGTAGCGCTGCCAGTTACGAGCACGGTTGGAGCCTTCACCCCAGTACTCCTTCATGTATGCGCCGTTGACCATGACCTTGGGAGTGGGGGACTCGTCGAAACGGGCAAAGTAGCGGCCCAGCATCATGAAGTCTGCACCCATAGCCAGTGCCAGAGTCATGTGGTAGTCGTGGACGATGCCGCCGTCAGAGCAAATGGGCACATAGATGCCGGTTTCGCGGAAGTATTCGTCACGGGCCTGAGCAACTTCGATCAGTGCAGTTGCCTGACCGCGGCCGATGCCCTTGGTTTCACGGGTGATGCAGATGGAGCCACCGCCGATGCCGACCTTGATGAAGTCAGCGCCTGCGCGGGCGAGGAACAGGAAACCGTCACGGTCAACTACATTGCCGGCGCCGACCTTGACGCTGTCGCCGTAGGTTTCACGGATCCATGCGATGGTCTTTGCCTGCCAGCAGGTATAGCCTTCGGAAGAGTCAATACACAGAACATCTGCACCGGCCTCGAGCAGAGCGGGAACGCGCTCAGCATAGTCACGGGTGTTGATACCGGCGCCTACCAGATAACGCTTTTCGCTGTCCAGCAGCTCCAAGGGGTTTTTCTTGTGGGATGCATAGTCCTTGCGGAACACGAAATACATCAGATTGCCGTTTCCATCAATGATGGGCAGGCTGTTCAGCTTGTGCTCCCAAATAATATCGTTTGCCTCCTTCAGGGAAGTTTCGGCAGGAGCAGTGATCAGCTTGTTCAGAGGAGTCATAAAGTTTTTGACCTGCTCATTGGCATCCATACGGGATACGCGGTAGTCACGGCTGGTGACAATGCCAAGGAGCTTTCCGGTGGCAGTGCCGTTGTCGGTGATAGCAACGGTGGAGAAACCGTTCTCTTCTTTCAGTGCCAGAACATCAGCCAGTGTGTTCTCGGGAGTCAGGTTAGAGGCGGAAACTACAAAACCAGCCTTGTGATTTTTGACCTTCGCAACCATGGCGGCCTCGGACTCGATGGACTGAGAGCCGAAAATAAAGCTCAGACCGCCTTCCTTTGCCAGGGCGATCGCCAGAGAGTCGTTGGAAACGGACTGCATGATCGCGGACACCATCGGGATATTCAGAGAAATTGCAGGTTCTTCCATACCCTTACGGTATTTGGTCAATGGGGTACGCAGGGATACATTACTGGGGACACACTCCTCAGAAGTGTAACCGGGGATCAGCAGATATTCGCTGAAGGTGTGGCTGGGTTCGTTGTAAAAATGTGCCATTGGTTGATGCTCCTCCTTTATCTATGCATAAATATTTTATATGCTAAATAATATATTTTACCGATTATACCGCAGAACCATCGCCGTTGTCAAGGAAAATATTACTCTCGGTTCCGTTTGTATTCATGTGCTTGAAGTTGCCCATGACCTCGGTGACAGAACTCATTACCGCAAAGGTATTGGGATAGCTGCGGATGATGCTGCCAAGCTCAGGGATCTGAGTTTTGTTGATGATGCACACAAGGATATTGGTTTCGTGACCGGAATACATACCCTTGCCGGGGACAAGCGTAGCGCTGTGGTTGAGTCTTGTGATGATTTCCTGGGAAATCTGATCGGCATAGTCGGTGATGATCTCAAAGCGGATGGCGCTCCGACCGCTTTTCAAAACCTTATCGGATACCGTGCTGGACATAAAACTATACAGGATGCACAGCAGAACAGGTTCGATCTTGTAATCGTAGACAAAGAAACTGAGTATCGCAACGACGCTGTTCAGGGAGAAGACGATCCACATGAAATTCATTTCCGCGTGACGCTTACGCACAAGCGTTGCGACAAAATCTGTACCGCCGGTAGAGGAGCAGGCTTTGATGAGCA
>JARHYV010000288.1 GCA_029258495.1 Faecousia sp.
AAGTTTGGCCCCCGCTGCAAGTACTGCACCGAGAAGTGCAGAGAGCAGGAGCCTGAGCTGGTCAGCGTAGGCGAGGGTCACGAGATCCGGTGTTTCTATCCGGAGAAGGAGGCTCGCCATGGAAAATAAAGAGAAAAAGCTGCTGCTCCAGATCACAAACCTGAAGCAGTACTTCCCCGTCGGCAAGAAGGGCCTGTTTGTCAAGGCCAACGACGGCATCAGCATTGATATCTACGAAGGCGAGACCTTCGGTCTGGTCGGCGAGTCCGGCTGCGGCAAGTCCACGCTGGGCCGCTCCATCCTGCAGCTTTACAAGCAGACCGATGGACGCACCATGTATTTCGGTCGTTCCATCGATGAAGTTGCGCCCAAATACGCACAGGATACCTTCCGCACCTTGTCCAAGCGCAAGGAGCAGATGAAGACCACCCGTGAAAAGTACGAGGCCTATCAGGCTGAGTACGACAGCAAGTCCGAGACAGAGCAGTATGGCATGCATGACGAACTGATGCGCCTGAGAAAGGAAGCAAATGATGCCATGCTGGATGTGACCACCCTGATCGGCGGTCTGATCGTTTCTCCGGATCTGAAGACGGTGGAGCAGGTGTGTCTGGAGGAGTATGGCATTTCCAAGGAATTGGTCAAGGCAAACTCCCAGCGTCAGGATGCTCAGCTGGATGCAGACGATGCAGCATACGCACTGAAAAAGGCAGAGGAGGCAGGCAAGCCTACTGACGCCCTGAAGAGCAAGGTGGAAAAGGCAAATGCCAAGATCAAAGCGATTGATGAGCAGATCGTTTCCATCAATGCCCGCATCGAAGCAGTTCAGTCCAAATTTGACGATCTGCGCAAGGCATGCGCCAATGAGCCCGGCTATGCCGAGTACGAAAGCTACCACAGCAAGGGCATCGACCTTGCCCGTCTGACCTATACGGAGATGAGAAACCTGCGCAGCGATCTGCAGCTCATCTTCCAGGATCCCTACTCCTCTCTGAACTCCCGTATGACGGTTGGTCAGATCATCGGTGAGGGTATGATCGCCCACAAGTACTTCCGCCGCAACGACGACCGCATGAAAGATGAGATCGTCCGCGTGATGGAGGAGTGCGGTCTGGCACCTTACTTCCTGCACCGCTATCCCCACCAGTTCTCCGGCGGTCAGCGTCAGCGTATCGGCATTGCAAGAAGCCTTGCCCTGCGCCCCAAGTTCGTGGTCTGTGACGAAGCGGTTTCTGCATTGGATGTTTCCATTCAGGCGCAGGTCATCAACCTGCTGCAGGATCTGAAGGAAAAGCAGAACCTGACCTATCTGTTCATCACCCACGACCTGTCCGTTGTCAAGTACATTTCTGACCGTATCGGCGTTATGTATCTGGGCAACATGGTGGAAACAGCGCCCTCTGACGAGATGTTCGCCCATCCGCTGCATCCTTACACCGAGGCTTTGCTGAATGCGATCCCCACCACGGATGTGAAGATGGCAGACGGCCCCTCTGTTCTGGAGGGTGACATTCCCAGTCCGGTCAATCCGCCTAAGGGATGTAAGTTCCACACCCGCTGTAAGTACTGCACCGAGATCTGTAAGCAGGTGGTTCCTCAGATGGAGGAAGTCCGTCCCAATCACTTTGTTGCCTGCCATCATATTCTCGAGGCCAATAAGGACTGAGCCATGTTCATGCAGCGTAAGATCGACCGGGCCATGAAATGGTCTCGGGAGCGTCGGATGCGTCAGGATGGCCGGGATCCGGAGCAGGAGGCTCTGGATGCGGAGGTGGCCAGACATGGAAAGGGAAAGGGGCAGCCCCTGCCCACCATGGAGGAACTGCGTGCGGAGGAGCTCAAACTCCTTCAGGAGCAGCCCATCGAGAAAAAGGATGTCTGGGCAATGATCCTGTCCGGTCTGATGACCATTTTCCCGATCTGCCTTGTGATCGTCGGGGTGCTGTGCCTGCTGACTTGGCTGTTCTTCTTCCGATAAAGCTGATACAGAATTGAAAATACCGCCTGAATGGGATATAATAATCCTGTTCAGGCGGTTTTTGTATGCGATCTAAAGGAGGGCTTTTATGGCAAATTTATTTGACTATGTGGATTGGCGGGGAGATCTGGATTTTCGGATGGTTCCGCCCAATGCAGTGGATGCGCTGCTTTTTTCTACTTTGGCCTATATCGATTTCTCGGGTATCGTTCCGGAGGATGTGCATGGCTCCGTCACCCTGCAGGAGGCGGCAGACGGTCTGTTTGCCATGACAGAGCTGAGCAGCCGGATGCGGGTGAAGAACGATCTGGAGCTTTTGAACCGGTGCGCTCAGTCTGAGCGGTTTGGAGCCTGCCGGATCGGGTTTTATCAGGATGTGCTGATCCGTGAGCAGGAGACCCAGTTTGCGGCAATGACCTTCCTGCTGAATGACGGAAGTGCATTCCTTGCCTTTCGGGGCACCGACTTCAGCATGACCGGATGGAAAGAGGATTTCAATATGAGCTTTCAGGAGACCGTTCCGGCGCAGCTGGCGGCGGTTGCCTATACCAAAAAATTCGCGGAAAGCACCGTGATGCCCCTGCATATATGCGGTCACTCCAAGGGCGGCAATCTGGCGGTCTATGCAGCGGCCAAATGCGGCAGGAGCATCCAAAAGCGCATCGTCGGTGTGCACAACAATGACGGCCCGGGGTTCCACGAAACCATGATGAAGGACGAAGGCTATCAGGCGATCCTTCCCCGGGTGTATACCTATGTGCCCCAGTCCTCCGTCATCGGGATGCTGCTGGAGCATGAGGAGCCGTATACCGTGGTGAAGAGCACACAGGTGGGGCTCATGCAGCATGACCCATACAGCTGGACGATCCTGGGGGGCAGCTTTGTCCGGGAGGATGAGGTCACGGCGGAGTCCCGGTTCATCGATCAGGCGATGAAAAACTGGCTTGCGGACATGAGCATTGAGGATCGGAACAAATTTGTGGATACCGTGTTTGAGGTGATCGCAAACAGCGGTGTGGACAACACCAAGGATCTGTTCCGGCTGAAAAATCTGGCGGCGATGATGAAAACACTGAAAGCAGATGAAGGGGCGAAAAAGCTGATCACGGATGAGCTTTCCAATCTGTTTCAGGCGGCAACAAGGGGCAGCCTGAAAAAACAGGAGTAGCAGCCTCCGTGCCCTTGCGAACCACGGCTTGGATGGGAATGGCTCAGCTAAAATTTCTTTGTCCTGCAACCGACGGTTGCGCCGTTGAAAAGGCAAGTTGGTTGCCATTTTCCCGATGGAGCCGTATACTGGTTTCATAAAAGTGACAGGGGGTAGGCTTATGACCTTGGGAGAGCATATTCAGGAACTGAGAAATGCCCGGGGGCTTTCGCAGACTGATTTGGCGGAGGCGATGGATGTGTCCAGACAGTCCGTCAGCAAATGGGAAACGGGAACATCCACACCGGATCTGGAAAAGCTGCTGCGTTTGGCAGATTATTTTCATCTGTCTTTGGATCAGCTGGTAAAAGGAGGCACGACCATAGTGTCCGAAGTGTCTGATCCGGTAAAGCAGACGGTTCCGGAACCATCAGCGACGGCAATGCACCGGACGAAGGCGCAGTCGGTGGGTCGACTCTTTCTGGCACTCAGTGCATTTGCGGCAATCTTATTTGCAATCTTATTTGGTGTGTGGGGAGTATTGTTTGCAGTCCCACTTCTGCTGTTTGGACTGATCTGCCTCTTCGTGGACAAACATCCTGTTTTGAAGGCGCTCTGGGTGGATTATATCATTCTGAGTCTTGTGCTGCATTATGGCACGAGCTTGAACCCGTCCAATGTGCTGCTGACCTTCCGATGGACGGCGCAAATGAACTACGGCATTTTGCTGCTCAGTTGGGTCTGGTTTCTGGCGGTTCTGGCTCTGATGATCGGTACAGCCGCCGCACTGCGTGATCTGGGATGGTCATGGACACCCGGACAGATCACGGAATTTTTGGCTGGCTTTGGACTCTTTGCACTGGGCTGTGTCTTGGGGGCATTGAACAATTATGGGTATTGGATGTATTTTCTGTGCATTTACATGCGTCTGGCTGGGCTGTCTGTTTTGCTTACGGATCTTGCCAGATGGGCATTCAGCAGGAAACAGGCGCGCAATGGCTAGGGCAACACCCAGTCTGCTCCCGGCAGCATGACCATATATACAAAACCGGAGTGTATCAGGGAATGATACACTCCGGTTTTTCGTTTTTGTGAATTCTGAAACGCCGTTACAGGGCATCCGCAGGTGGATTGATTACATCATTTGGGGCTTGTGCTCGTCCACGATGGTTTCAAAGGCAAGCACATAGGTGGAGTCCACAGGCAGCTTTGCCCACAGGTGGAAGGCGGTCTGAAGAATGCCGTAAAGGATCAGGAAGACGAAGAACCCGACCGTGGGGCTGAAGGGCAGCGTCACACCCAGAAGGGGCAGCAGCATATCCAGATACAGGATCACGGTCAGCAGGGACTCGATGAGATAGTACCACCAGAAACTCAGATCCAGCTTGAACATCTGGAGGCGGTGTCCCTTCATCATGCGGAAACTCAGCAGCATTGCGGCAAAGCCGCCGATCCGATTCCCCTCCATGATGAGATAATTGCCGAGGATCAGGGAATAGTTGACAAATGCAAAAGCAGGCAGAAACACCACAAAGAAAATGGCGAACATGGGGATGGCGGCATGCATCAGCACATCCGGCGGGAATGCCTGCATGTCGATGGTGCCGTCAGCCAGAAACAGCTTGCCGCTTTCCATCAGGGTGGTGGTTATTTCGGTGAGATCCCGTGCAAAGGGGGACAGCATAAACACAATGGTGGTGATGTACACCGCTGCCGTGGCGACCAGCATCGTCAGGAAAAACTTATTGAGGGTGAAGACGATGATGCTGGGAAACCGACGGAACCCTTCCAGCATGGAGCTGGGCTGAGCGGTCTGGCTGCGCATCAGCCGGATCACGCAATACAGGAAACCGGCTGACCAGAATGGGGTGAAGAACACGCTGAGGTAGGACAGTATGCTCTGGATGGTTTCCAGAATGGAGCGCGTGCCTAAGCCGCTCAAGCCGCCGGTGTTGCCGATCTGCTGATCCAGCAGAATATTCAACCCGCTGATCAGAAGGTTCAGAACGACCATCACGCCGGTATTCAGCAGCACCAGCATCCGGGGATCGCAGGTCAATTTCTCGAGCCGACTTCGGGCCTCGTTTTTCAGTGATTTTCTATCCAATGTTACCATGATCAAACTCCTTGACGAACATATTACTATTAGTTATAAACCAAACGGAAGGAAATAGCAAATGAAATTTTTATGACCATGGAAAACGGGGAAAAACTGTGATACAATGGGTAAATAATGCTTACCGGGAGGGCTGCACAATGACCATGGGACAACGAATTCACGAGGCAAGGCTTGCATCAGGCTTATCTCAGCGGCAGCTTGCAGGAGAGGAGATCACCCGGAACATGCTGTCTGCGCTAGAGCACGATGCGGCAAATCCGTCGATCTCCACGCTGAAATATCTTTCTGAAAAATTATGTAAACCGATAAGCTATTTCTTGGAGGAGGATGTACCACAGATCCCGGAGTATCCGCTGCTGAGCCAGGCACGGGACAGCTATGATGCCGGAGATTTTCAGATGTGTTCTGCACAGCTTTCCCGGATCGAAGACAGTGGATATTTTGCAAGGGAGATCTCCCTGCTGAGGGTGCTTGCCCTTCTGGGGCAGGCGGAGCGTGCCATCGGGGAGAACAGGCTGCCCTATGCAAGGACACTTCTGGAACAGGCGGAAACGGCGAGGGGAGAATGTGCCTATGCAGGGGAGCTGCTGCATTACAGGATATCCGTGCTGCTGGCATGCTGTCCGGAGTCGGAGTCCAAGCTTGCCGATCTTGTCCGCCGGATCCCGGAGGATGACACGCTCCTGCTGCTGAAGGCACGGGCAGCATTGACGGAAAACCGATTTGAGGATGCCCGTCGTTATCTGGCTGCGTCAGACTGCCGCGGTGATGAGTGGAGCCTGCTCATGGGGGAGCTGATGTTCCGCACAAAGCAGTATCGGGAGGCACTGCCGTATTACCATCAGGCGGAAAAGAACCACCAGATCCTGTGCGCGCAGCGTCTGGAGATCTGCTATCGGGAACTGGAGGACTATAAAATGGCATACTTTTATGCCAAGAAATAAAAAATGCCAGCTCTCGCGAGCTGGCATTTTCCGTTAGAATGGATCGGGAGCGGAGTGGGACTGAGGCGCTGCCTGCTGCACCAGATCCCGATAGAAGGATGCTTTTGCCGTGCTGATGTACGGGTTGAGCCACAGAAAGCCGATGCCCAAGCTCAGGATGCACAAAAGATGCCAGCCGATGAAACTCAGCTCCAATACGAACAGCTCCATCTTGTGTCCGCGCATCAGCTCCTTGGAACGCTTCAGGGCTTCGTAACCGCCGCATTGGGGATCTTCCATCAGGATATAGGGTGCCATTTCATAGCTGTAAGCAGCGATGATCCCGGGGACGATCAGCAGCAGCATCCACAGCAGGATGAAGATCGAGCGGAGCAGACACATGATCAGGGCAGAGCCGAAATGGGAGAACTGGCTGAACAGGTCGGAGAATTCCGCCGGTTTGCCGTCGATCAGGTTCACATGGAACCGGGCACTGCCCAACTGGAGCACACCGCCCAGGATCAGGTGAATGACCCACTGAGCCAGTGCAGCGGATGCGGCGATGCCGGCCAGGGAGGCAAAGAGGATCGGGATGTGTGGGTTGTTTATGGGCAGATCCCCGTGGATTTGGGTTTGGATCTGAAGGTAGGGATAACCGGAGCCGTTGACACCCAGAATTCCGATGAGGAGGGCAACCACGATGGCGATGCCCCAGTTGCCGGCAAGTGCAAGCCGTGCGCGCTGACGATGTGCAGATGATGAACGCATAGATATAACCCCTCTCTGTATGGTTTGATGCAACTACTATAACATGAAATATTCCAAGGGACAATATCATTTGAGGGGATTTTTGTGATGCCCATAGACAAGCAGATAAGCTGCCAGACTCAGCATCATCCCCCAGAACACATCCACCACCGAATGCTGCTTGAGGAAGACGGTAGATAGGATGATCAGTCCGGTGACGATCAGATTCATCAGGATCCAGAAGGGGGTGTGAAAGCGTTTTGTGTCGCATAGACCCAGTGCGCACCCGATGGCACCGCACACATGCAGGGATGGACACACATTGGTCGGTGTATCCACCCGGTACAGAAGTCCCACGATCCGGGTCAGCAGGTTATTTCGGGGGAAGACCTCAGGCCGCAGCTGTTGGCAGGTGGGATACAGCAGATAAATCAGGGATGCAGTACCGAAGGTGAGGATCATGAACCACCCTTGCCGCCGAAAGGCACGCTGATCCGTCAGCAGGGTATAGAGGATGGAGCCGACCATATAGAGATACCAGAATACATAGGCCAACAGAAAGATCTCGCAAAAAGGGATCTGATCATCCAGTGGGTGGTGCATGATGTGGAAATTGTTTCTTGGGAGCAGCCGTTCCGTGATACAGAAGACGATCAGATAGATCGGCCACAGCAAAAGCAGTTTCAGATGGGCATACTCAGGCTCTCTGATTCGCCGCAGGTCAATATGCAGCCGCTTGGACATGCGGATCCCTCCCATGCATAAATAACTTCCCTTCTATTATAGAGTTACATTATTTTTCGGTCAAGAATAAACTGGAAATATGAAGTTTTATTAGAATGGTTTACATTCG
>JARHYV010000038.1 GCA_029258495.1 Faecousia sp.
ACCAACCACTTGGATATCGCATCCAGAGAATGGGTCGAGGCAGCGATCGAAGAGTTTGAAGGTGTCCTGCTGTTTGTGTCCCATGACCGATATTTTATTGAGAAGTTCGCGGAGCGGATCTGGGAACTGGAAGACGGAACCATTAAGGATTACCCCTATGGCTATGCCAAGTATCGCTCTGCCAAGGAATTTGAGAAGATCTCAAAGGTGACACAGGCAGCTCCGGCAAAGGAGAAGAAGGAAAAGCCCAAGGGCGGTACCAAGGATGCTGAAAAACTGGTGCGCAAGCTGGAACGGGAGATCGAAAAACAGGAGCAGCTGGTGGCAGATTTCGACCCTAAAATTGAGGCGGCATCGGCAGATTATCAGGAATTGACCCGACTTCTGGAGGAGAAGGAAACGGCGGAAATGGTCTTGATGGAGCTGATGGAGCAATGGGAAGAGGCCAGTAGTGCGATCCAATAATTAAAAGTTGACAGGTTTGTCTGACTGTTTTATAATAAAAACAAATCATTTCGTCGGTTTTTCCGACATAAGGAGCGTTGAAAATGAGTTCATGTAGTGGAAATTGTTCATCCTGTTCCAGCTCTGACTGCGGTGATCGCACCGCCCAGAGCATGCTGGCACAGCTGAACCCACATTCTAATGTTAAGAAAGTAATTGCTGTCGTTTCCGGTAAAGGCGGCGTCGGCAAGAGTACCGTCACATCGATGCTGTCGGTGGCTATGGCACGCAGAGGCAAGCGGGTCGGTGTCCTGGATGCCGATATTACCGGCCCCTCCGCACCGAAGGCATTTGGTGTTTCTGAGTGTCAGGGAGCCAGTGAAGAGGGCTTGTACCCCGCGCTGACCCGCAGTGGCATTCAGGTCATGTCTATTAACCTTCTTCTGGATAATCCCGGAGATCCTGTGCTGTGGCGCGGCCCGGTGATTGCCGGAGCTGTCAAGCAGTTCTGGACAGATGTTATCTGGGAAGATGTGGATTACATGTTTGTTGACATGCCTCCCGGAACGGGGGATGTACCCCTGACGGTATTCCAGAGCCTTCCGGTTGATGGGATCGTGATCGTGACCAGTCCTCAGGATCTGGTGTCCATGATCGTTGCCAAGGCCGTGAAGATGGCAAATATGATGAAGATCCCTGTATTGGGGCTGGTAGAGAATTACAGCTATTTGCAGTGCCCGGACTGCGGCAAGAAGATCAGTGTGTTTGGAAAAAGCCATGTTGACGAGGTGGCGGCAGAGTTCAACCTGCCGGTACTGGCTCGGCTGCCCATTGATCCGGCTGTTGCTGAGGCATATGATGCAGGTTTGATGGAAACCGTGCCCACGGAAACCGTTTCCGGTGTTGTGGAGGCAATCGAGAAGATCTGATCATCGCGGTCAGAGCTCTCAATACTGTGGTTTTCTGTTTTATTATCAAAATAAAAGTATCCCAAGCGCCGTTGCGCTTGGGATACTTTATATAAAAAGAGCGAACCGAAGTTCGCTCTTTTTCATTACTCGTTGGTGTAGTTGTCGAAGTAACCCTGAATGTAGATAATGGGAGTACCCTTATCGCCGGAGCCAGAGGTCAAATCGCACAGAGAACCGATCAGATCGGTCAGGCGGCGGGGAGTCGTACCCTGCGCAGCCATGTTGCCAACCAGACTGGAGCCGTCCTTCTGCTGGATCTTTTCCTTGATCGCATCACGAAGAGCCTCACCGGACAGATCAGCAAAATCATTGTCAGCCAGATACTTGAGCTTCAGCTCGTTGGGCGTACCTTCAAGTCCGGGGGTGTAGGCAGGGGAAACAACGGGGTCAGCCAGTTCCCAAATCTTGCCGATGGGATCTTTGAATGCGCCATCACCATAGACCATGACTTCGACATGCTTGCCTGTGAGTTTCAGCATGCGCTCCTGAATTTCCAACACCAGATCCTGGCACTCTCTGGGGAACAGCTTAACGGAGTCCTCGGTGGACTTGTTGGAGCCCAGTAGACCATATTTAGCATTGTAGCCGCTGCCGTTGATGGGGGCATTCATGATTTCGTCAAGACCGAAGACACGCTCAGCACCTGCTGCCTTCAGCAGACGCTTGGTGCGGGCACGGGTGTGAATGTCGCAGTTCAGGACATTTTTGGTGAATTTCAGAATGGCTCTGGGATCGTTTGCGAAAACAACTTCTACATCAGCACCGGACTCGCGGATCAGATTGCTGTAATACTCGACATAGTCCACACCGGTGAAGGGATGTTTGAGATAGCCAAACAACTCGCGGTAACGCGTCTCAGACAGAACATCGCTGTAAGGATTGACGCCCTTTTCGTCCAGCAAGTCCCAATCGATCAGATGATTGCCAACCTCGTCAGAGGGATAGCTGAGCATCAGAACGACCTTCTTACAGCCCTTTGCAATACCACGCAGGCAGATAGCAAAACGGTTACGGCTTAGGATG
>JARHYV010000090.1 GCA_029258495.1 Faecousia sp.
AATCAGAAAATGCCCGGCAGCGTTCAGGAGATCCGCTATATCAATCGGGATGAAAACACCCATCTGTGGCTGTTCCGCAGTATCCTGTTAGAGCTGAAAAGAGAGTCCCCCGAGCTGTTCACCGACGCTCATGTGGAAACCTATCGTGCCATGATCCGGGAAGGCTGTGAGCAGGAGATCCGTTGGGGGCACTATGTGATCGGTGACGAGATCCAGGGGCTCAACCAGACCATGATCACCGATTACATCCAGTATCTGGGAAATCTCCGGTGTGCAAATCTGGGCTTTGATCCCATCTACCCCGGTCACGAAAAAGAACCCGACAGCATGTCCTGGGTAAGCCAGTTCTCAAATGCGAATATGATCAAAACCGACTTCTTTGAGGCAAAGAGTACCGCCTATGCAAAGAGCAGTGCTCTGGTGGACGATCTGTGATACAAAATACCCCCGATATTCACCGGAATATCGGGGGATTTTGTACGATGTTACACAATGTTTACAGTTGTATCATTTTCAATCCATACCTGATATGATATCTTATAGGATGACCTATTTTTAGAAACATCATAAATGAGAAAGGAATGAAGATCTGCGGAGGCGGGAGTCTTCCGCTGTGTAATGTATCGCATGCTGTAATTGGAGAGAAATTTATGAACAAGTCAAATTCTAACGGAAATTTTTTCCACAAAGTTGCCACATTCATTGTGGACAAACGCCATCTGTTTTTCTTACTTTATACCTTTGCTGTTATTTTTTGTATTTTTTCCAGAAACTGGGTCGAAGTTGAGAACGACATCACCACCTATCTTCCGGATGATACCGAAACCCGGCAGGGTATCGTCACCATGAACGACAATTTCGACACCTTTGCCACAGCCCGCGTGATGGTGTCAAACATCACCTATGAAACGGCCGAGTCCATCAGTGACACCCTTGCTGATATCGAAGGTGTGGAAATGGTCATGTTCGACGACACACAGGAGCATTATCAGAATGCGGCTGCCCTGTTTGATGTCACCTTTGATGGGCAGAACAACGACGAAAGCTCCCTGAATGCCATGGAGGAGATCCGCAGGGAATTGGAAGGGTACGATACCTCCATAGACACCCTGATCGGTTACGACGACAAGGTCATGCTCCAAGAAGAAATGACCACCATTCTGATCATCGCCGTATTTATCATCCTGCTCGTATTGACGCTGACCTCCCGTTCCTATGCCGAGGTTCCCGTTCTGCTCATCACCTTCGGCGTTGCCGCGCTGCTGAATATGGGCACAAACTTCATATTCGGCAAGATCAGCTTTATCTCCGACTCCATCGCCGTGGTGCTGCAGCTTGCTCTTGCCATCGACTATGCCATCATTTTGTGCCATCGTTTCTCCGATGAGCATGAAACCAAAAATACACGGGATGCCTGTATCGATGCACTTGCAAAATCCATCCCCGAGATCAGTGCATCTTCTCTGACTACCATCAGCGGTCTTGCCGCTCTGGCCTTCATGAAGTTCTCTCTGGGGTTGGATATGTCCCTGGTTCTGATCAAGTCCATCGCCATGAGCCTGCTGTCCGTCTTTACGCTGATGCCCGGTCTGCTGATCCTGTTCAGCCCACTGATCGACCGCACCAAGCACAAGCGTCTGCTGCCCAACATCACGCCTCTGGGAAAATTTGCCGTGTCGGCACGGCGTGTTGTTCCGGTGTTGTTTGTTGTGATCCTGGTGGGCGCAGGTTATCTTGCCAACAGATGCCCGTACTGCTACAGCTTTACCGACATCCGCACCTCTAAAATGGCAGACCGGCAGGTTGCCTATTTCAAGATCAAGGAAACCTTCGGCACCAGCAATATGGTCGCAATGGTCGTCCCCAGCGGCAATTACGAGGCAGAAAAAGCCATTCTGGAGGAGCTTGACAAATATCCTCAGGTAAAGAGCACCATGGGGCTTTCCACAATGGAGGCCATGGACGGCTACAATCTGACGGATGCCCTGACCCCCCGGCAATTCTCCGAGCTACTGGATCTTGATTATGAGGTTGCTCAGGTTCTTTACAGTGCCTATGCGGCGGAGCATAACGAATACGGTGAGATCCTCAGCGGCTTGAATGAATACCGCGTGCCGCTGTTTGATCTGTTCATCTTCCTGAAAGACCAGATGCAGTCCCACAATATCAATCTGGACGGTAAGGATCAGGAGATGATGGACGATCTGTTTGCTCAGCTGGAAACAGCACAAAAGCAGATGCAGAATGACAATTACAGTCGAATGCTCGTCTTCCTGAACCTTCCCGAAGAGGGCGAGGACACCTATGCATTCCTTGCACAGATGCGCCAGATCATGGGGCAGTATTACGATGACGATTACTATGTTGTGGGCAACTCCACCAGTTCCCGGGATCTGTCGTCCTCTTTTGCATCGGATAACCTGATGATCAGCATTCTTTCTGCGCTGTTTGTCATCCTTGTCCTGCTGTTTACATTCCAGTCTGCCGCACTTCCCGTGCTGCTGATCGTGGTTATTCAGGGCAGTATCTGGATCAACTTCTCCTTCCCCACCCTGATGGATCAGCCCCTGTATTTCCTGGGATATCTGATCGTCAGCGCGATCCAGATGGGTGCAAATATCGACTACGCCATCGTGATCTCCAGCCACTATCAGGAGCTCAAAGCCTATATGCCCCACAAGAAAGCCATCATTCACGCACTGAATGCATCCTTCCCCACTGTGTTTACCTCCGGCAGCATCATGGCGGCCGCCGGTCTGCTGATCGGCAATCTGTCGGCTCAGCCTGTCGTATCCATCATGGGCACCTGCCTCGGCAGAGGCACCATCATTTCCATCATTCTGGTTTTGGGTGTCCTGCCCGCATTCTTGGTGCTTGGCGATTCCTTTATCGAGCGCACACGCTTTAAGCTGAAGCGGATCGAGGTCAACACCACCACCGCTACCGGCTCCATGCGTGTCCACGGTCACATCCGCGGCTATGTTTCCGGCATGATCGATGCAGACTTCCACGGAACCATTCACGGCGATCTGGAAGCCACCGTGTCCACCAACGAAGGGGTTGAAATCAGCGAAGGAGATGCAGAACATGAATAAATACATCAAAAAAATCCTCAGCTGTCTGCTCTGTGCGTTCCTTGCGGTTTCAGCTGTCTTCCCCGTCTTTGCAGAAGACACAGAAACCGCCGAAGAAACAACCGAGCAGGTGCTGAGCATCAAAACACTGGATGAATTTCTAAGCTTTGCCGAACAGTGCCGGTTCGATGAATACAGCAAGGGACTGTCCGTCCGGCTTGAAACGGATCTGGATCTCGCCGACACCGAATTTGCCGGCATCCCGATTTTCTGCGGCAGTTTCGACGGTGCCGATCACACGATCTCCGGCTTGGATCTCACCCAGAGCGGCTCTATTCAGGGCTTTTTCCGATACATAACCGATACCGCATCCGTTAAAAATCTGAATCTGCAGGGGGAGCTTTCCCTGCAAGGCAGTTCCTCAAATGTGGGCATTCTGGCAGGCAGCAATGCAGGCCTGATTGAAAACTGCACCGTATCCGGAACATTGACCGGAAAGGATTACATCGGCGGTCTGGTGGGCATCAATCTGGTCACCGGAACCATCGACCACTGCGAGGTATTGGGCCGCATCACCGGCAATCATTTTGTCGGCGGTATCGCCGGTAAAAATGACGGTGTCATCCGAAACAGCAGCAATCATTGTGAGATCAATATCACCGCTCAGCAGAACAATGTAGAATTTTCCGACATCTCCATCAGCACCATGACCGGCTCCGAATCCGCCAATACCGTCACCGATGTTGGCGGTATCGCCGGAACCAACAGCGGTGTCATCCGCACCTGTGAAAACCATGGGCCCATAGGCTATGCCCACATGGGCTACAACATTGGCGGAATTGCCGGCTCACAAGTGGGCTACATTTCCGAATGCGTCAATTTCGGTGACATCTCCGGACGAAAGGAAGTCGGTGGTATCGTCGGTCAGATGGAGCCTGTGACCAACATTGACTTTACTCAGGATACCCTCCAGATCCTTCAGGAGCAGGTGGCTGATCTCTCCGCTCTGGCAAGCCAAGCCTCTGCCAATGCCCACAGCAGTACAGAGGCCATGAACCGCCAGTTCTCGGCTCTGAACAGCCAGATCGAGGACGCGAAGGGCGCGATCGACTCCATCAAACCGGATCTTCCGGACATTCAGCCCGGTGAACCGCTGCCGCCCGACTTTGATCCGTCATTCCCGGACGAAGACAGCCTGAATGCTGCGAAAAATCAGCTCAGCAGCAGCATGAATGCCATGATGGGCAGTTTGGACGGCATCGTTTCCTCCTCACAGAATGCAGCCCAAACCTTGTCCGGCGATATGCAGGCGCTGGCCAATCAGGCAGGTGCCATCGGCAACACCATCAATAATGCCTCTGAGCATGTCGGCGGAACCGTCACGGATGTTTCCGACGCTGATACCGACGACAATACCATTGGTAAGATTTACGGCTGTACAAACAACGGCAGCATCCTTGCCGATCTGAATGCAGGAGGCATTGCCGGTGCCATCGGCATCGAAAACGATCTCGATCACGAGGATGACTGGAAGACAAACGGATATCAGTCCCTGAATTTCCAGAGTGAATTGCGCGCCGTGATCACAGACAGCAAAAATACCGCTCCCATTTCCATCCGCAAGCGCAATGCCGGCGGCATCGTCGGATGGCAGGCAGTCGGACTTGTGAAGGGCTGTCTGAATACCGGCGCCATCGATGCTGAAAAAGCAGACTATGTAGGCGGCATTTCCGGCAGCAGCAGCGGCTTTATCCGCAGCAGCAACGCAAAATGCGCCCTCTCGGGAGCCTCCTCCGTTGGCGGCATTGCCGGCAGCGCATCCATCGTAACAGACTGCCGGAGCATGGTTCAGATCACCGGGGCAGATGAAAAAGTCGGTACCATTCTAGGTATTTCCGAAACCCCAAAACAATCTGTGGATACTCCCATCGCTGACAATTATTACCTATGCATCGACCGGGATCTGGGCGGCATCGACGGGATCAGCTATACCGGTATGGCACAGCCCCAAAGCAAGGAGGAGATCCTGAATTTTGAAAATGTTCCCGATGAATTCTCCCATGTGATCGTCAAATTCATTTTTGAAGACAATTCCACAAGAGAGATCTCCCTTCCGCTGGGCGGAGATCTGGAGCCTTCCCAGATCCCCTCTGTTCCTTCCAAGGAAGGTTATACCGCAGAATGGGAAGGACTGAAGGATGCAAATCAAACCAACATCCTTTTCAACATGACCTTTAAGCCCGTATATACCCCTCTGAACATGACCATTCAGAGCAGCGAGGTTCGTGAGGATGGGCGTCCCATTCTCTTGGCTGTGGGTGAATTCCC
>JARHYV010000111.1 GCA_029258495.1 Faecousia sp.
GGGGCAGATCCCGATGGGACTGGATCACGGACTTGAAGTGATCGCAGAACAGTGTTTCAGAGGTCGGGCGGATGCACATCTTCTCTTCTAGAGGCTCACTGCCGCCCAGGGTGACCCATGCACATTCGGGAGCAAAGCCCTCAACATGATCCTTCTCCTTCTGGAGCAGGCTCTCAGGGATCAGCATGGGCATGTAGACATTTTCAACGCCGTTGCGCTTGAATTCCCGATCCATGATCTGTTGGATATTCTCCCAGATCGCATAGCCATAGGGTCTGTAGATAAAGACGCCCTTGATGGAAGAATAATCGATCAGCTGTGCTTTTTTGCACACATCGGTAAACCACTGAGCAAAATCGACCTCCATATCGGTGATCTGCTCAACCTTCTTTTCTTTTGCCATATTTCTCATCCTCTCAGGGTAAAATCAATAAATTGCTTTATATATTGTATCACATCTGTCAAGTACCTGCATAGGATAAATCAGACTTTTTGTTCCGTTTTTGAAAGGAGGAGCCATGCAGCCTGTAACCATTTCTCTCGAACCTGAGGTTCTTCGTTTTTATGCTGAAATTGCACAAATGATACATACAACCACGGAGCAGGTAATCCGCGACACGCTGTTTCAGATCGCCGGCACACTGTCTATTGCAGCATTGAAACAGACAGACTCCATGCCGGATGGGGAATATTTTTCATAAAATCATTGTAATCATACCAGATATTTGGTACACTAAATAAAAACACACTAGATGGGGGTACTTTCGTGAAATCCATCCGAGATATCTATAAAATTGGCGTCGGCCCTTCTTCTTCCCACACAATGGGCCCCGAACGCGCCGCGAAAATGTTCAAAAAAGATCACCCGAATGCAGATCACTTTCAGGTGATCCTATACGGTTCCCTGTCCAAAACCGGTGTCGGTCACGGCACAGACCGAGTCCTGCGCCAAACCCTTGAGCCTGTATCCAACGAGATCATTTTCTCTCAGGAATCCTGGGAGGGCATGCACCCCAACACTATGGACTTCACAGCCTTTGCAGAGGGCAAGCAAATCGGCTCTATGCGGATCGAGTCCATTGGCGGCGGTGATCTTCGTGTCCCCGGACAACCCCATCTGGACTCACCGGAGGTATACCCCGAAAATTCCTTTGCTGAGGTTTCAGATTTTTGCCACTGGAGATATATCGAAAAGCTGTCGGACTATGTGGAACTGAACGAAGGCCCGGAGATCTGGGACTTCCTGATGGATGTCTGGCAGGTCATGAAAAAAGCGATCGACAGCGGACTGTCCGCTACCGGAGTCCTTCCCGGCGGACTGAATGTCCAGCGGAAGGCAAAATTCCTCTACGAACAGACGCATCCGAAAAACAACCCTGCAATGCGGGAATTCCAGCTCATTTCCGCCTATGCCTATGCAGTGGCTGAGCAGAATGCTGATAACGGGATCGTGGTCACAGCTCCCACCTGCGGTGCCTGCGGTGTCGTTCCTGCCGTCCTGCGCTACATTCAGGAAACCAGGAATTTATCTGATGAACAGATCATCCGGGGTCTGGCTGCCGCCGGCGTGATCGGATCCCTGACCAAGCGCAACGCATCCATTTCAGGTGCCGAGTGTGGCTGTCAGGCAGAGATCGGCACCGCATGCTCCATGGCTGCTGCTGC
>JARHYV010000310.1 GCA_029258495.1 Faecousia sp.
ATCACTTGGGTGATTTTTCCCATTACAGCAGCCGTCAACGAGCTTATCAAAGCATTTATGGATCTGAAGGAGGCAAAAGAATATGAAGAATAGTGCGATCACCCGCATCATCCTGTTCAGCGTGATCACGGTACTGCTGATCGGGATACTGGGTGTCGGGATCTGGGCACATTATGTGCCGAACCTCTTTGATAAAGTCAAGACGAAAGAACATACGCACGGTGACACAACGACCATAAACGCTCCGGAAACCCACAGCCCAACGACTGACGGCACCCCGACAGCTGCGCCGTCTTCCACACCGGATGGAGCCGGGAGTGTTTCCGGCGCTGTGCCTGCCGAGCAGGTGTTGGATCTGGAGATCCTGTGGGTGGCAGGTTCCGTCACCATTCAGCCCGGAGATACCCAAGAGATTACCTTTTCCGAAACGGGCAGCGATGACCGTCCGATGGTGTGGAGGCAGGAAGACAACAAGCTGGTGATCCAGTTCATGGAGGGAAATCCGAAAATGTTTGGTCAGTGGGTTGGGAACGGCTCAAAGGATCTGACCATCACTGTTCCGAGGGACTGGCAGCCCCGGGAACTGGAGATCGACTCCGTTTCTGCAAACATCCATATTTCTGATCTGACTGTGGGCGAACTGGAGATGGATAGTGTTTCCGGCGTCTGTGAGCTGGAAAACTGTGTGGTAGACAGTCTGTCTGCAGACAGCGTTTCGGGGAATATCCGATTTACGGGAAGTCTGGGGGAATTGGATTGCAGCACGGTTTCGGCATCCTGCGTCATTGTCACGGCCCAAGTGCCCCGGGAGATCGAGCTGGACTGCATGTCCGGGGATGTGGAATTGACCCTGCCGGAAAATGCAGGTTTCTCCGTCAAAATGGATGGACTGAAACACAATATCACCTCCGATTTTCCGATAACAGAAACCAACGGTGTTTATATCTCCGGCGACGGCTCCTGTCAGATCAGCATGGACAGCGTATCCGGTGATCTGACCATCCATCAAGCAGAGTTTTGATCGATATGCCGCAAGACCGCCCCAACGCCATAATTGGCATTGGGGCGGTCTTTGACTGATTTTGTTAAAAAATTTATTTACCTATTGACATGGTGGGTTAATCGTGGTATTCTCTCTGTGGTAATTAACCTACTAGTTAAGGAGGTAAATATAAATGATGAAAGTTTACGCCGATAATGCCGCAACCACCAGAACAAGCGAAGCGGCAGTTCAGGCGATGATGCCGTATTTTACAACCGTTTTCGGAAATCCCTCCAGTCTGCATTCCGAGGGTCAGCGAGCCAAGGAGGCTCTGGAAGAGGCGAGAGCCACCCTTGCAAAGCACTTGGGCTGCACCCCCAGAGAGATCTATTTCACCTCCGGCGGTACGGAGGCGGATAACATGGCGATCCGCAGCGCTGCATTCTTCGGCGCAAGGAAGGACAAGCGCCATATCATTTCCACCAAGTACGAGCACCATGCGGTGCTGCACACCCTGCGCAAGCTGGAGAAGGAAGGCTTTGAGGTGACCCTGCTGGAGGTGGGCGAACTGGGAACCGTCAGCGCCGAGCAGGTAAAGGCGGCGATCCGTCCCGACACTGCTCTGGTGACCATTATGTACGCCAACAACGAGATCGGCTCTATCCTTCCCATCCGCCAGATCGGTGCAGTATGTAAGGAGGCCGGGGTCGTGTTCCACACGGATGCGGTTCAGGCGGTAGCACATCTGCCCATCAATGTGGTGGAGGACAATGTGGATATGCTCAGCCTGTCCGGCCACAAGCTCCACGGGCCCAGAGGCGTGGGTGCCATGTACATCCGCAAGGGTCTGCCTCCTGTCAATCTGCTGGAAGGCGGTGCACAGGAGCGCGGCAAGCGTCCCGGCACGGAAAATCTGCCCGGTATTATGGGCATGGCACAGGCATTGGATGATGCATGTGCCCATCTGGATGAAAATATGCGCAAGGTCACAGCCCTTCGGGACAGGCTGATCGCCGGTCTGTCGGGGATCCCCCACTGCGTCCTCAACGGCGACCCCGTACACCGTCTGCCCGGCAATGTGAGTTTCTGCTTTGAGGGCATCGAGGGTGAGAGCCTGCTCCTGCTGCTGGACAGCAAGGGCATCAGCGCAAGCTCCGGCTCTGCCTGCACCTCCGGCAGTCTGGATCCGAGCCATGTGCTGCTGGCCATCGGAAGACCTCACGAGATCGCCCATGGCTCCCTGCGCCTGAGCCTCAGCGAGGAGAATACCGAGGAGCAGATCGATTATATCATTTCTTCCGTGAAGGAAGTTGTTCAGTATCTGAGAAATATGAGCCCTGTCTGGCGGGATCTGATGACCGGCAAGCGGCAGTTCATCACCAAAGAGTAAGAGGAGATTATTATGGCACTGTATAGCGAAAAAGTTATGGATCACTTCATGAAACCCCGTAATCTGGGTGTTCTGGAAAACCCCAGCGGCGTCGGCGAGGTCGGCAACGCAAAGTGTGACGATATCATGAAGATGTACCTGCAAATTGAAAACGATATCATTGTAGATGTAAAGTTCGAGACCTTTGGCTGCGGCAGCGCGATCGCGTCTTCCTCCATGGCTACCGAGATGATCAAGGGCAAGTCCATCCACGAGGCAATGAAATTGACCAATGCGGCAGTTGCAGAGGCTCTGGACGGTCTGCCTGCGGTGAAGATGCACTGCTCTGTTCTGGCAGAAGAGGCCATTAAGAGCGCGCTGAAGGACTATTTCGAGAAGAACAATATTCCTTACAGCAGCGAGGATTTCCCTGAGTTTGATCACGATCACGACCACGATGTTCCTGCTGAGGACTGAGCTATGATCGTTTCATCAAAAGGCCGCTATGCCCTGCGGGTGATGCTGGCACTGGCAAACCGGACAGAGGATGGCTATATTCCGCTGAAGGAGCTTGCCCAGCAGGAGCAGATCTCGCAGAAGTATCTGGAGTCTATTATGACCCTGCTGAGCAAGGCTGATCTTGTGGATGCATCCCATGGAAAAAAAGGCGGTTACCGCCTCAACAAGCCAGTGGAAGAATACACGGTAGCGTCCATCCTGAATTTGACAGAGGGTGGTCTGAGCACCGTGGGGTGCGATCACGACTGCAACAGGTCTGAATGCTGTGCCACCCGGCCTATGTGGCAGGGGCTTGATGAACTGGTGCAGAACTATTTTCAGAACATCACACTGGCGGATCTGCTGAAGAACAAACCTTGAAAAAATCCCCGATTG
>JARHYV010000299.1 GCA_029258495.1 Faecousia sp.
GGGGAATTTTAGCACCATAGTAGCTGTGCGTTACGATGGAATCATTCAAAATGCGGATCACATAACTGGTATTGTCGGTTTCCAGATAAAAAGCTTTGGAATCTTGAGCATATGTAATCATGTGAAAACTCCTTTACCGATATTTTCTCATAAGGCAGTATGATTTTATCATATGAGACGAAGGAATACCATAGGGAGCTATCGTTTTGCCGATAGTTATTACTTGTGTTTTTACACGAAATTTTGCATGAAAATTCTATGCAGAGGAGCGCAGGTTCCATGCCAAAGGAAGATGTCGGAGGTTCAGGGGCAAAGACCGTGGGGCATCCGCTTGACGCGTCTGGGTAAAGAAAATATAATAGGCTTACATTATTGTGCAGACAGGAAGGGCATAAAAACGCCTCCTGAAGTGGATTTGGTAATCGCTATGTTCTGCTTTAAGGGGAGTATGCCAGATCACAGTGTGCCGATTTTTATATGGGGTGGATATGCACCTCGGCGAATATTTCATAGGAAAATAATGTTATATATTTTGTAACGGCTTGCAGTTTTCTCCATCATAATTACAGAGGAGGTGAGATCGTGCATGACTTAGAATCGATTTATAGATTGCACTTCTATACAGTGGATTGGGTGCTCCTTTGCGGAGCAGCAGGAGTCTGTTCACTGGTGTGGCTGCTGTATTCTTTGTCAGTCAGGAGAAAAATACAGTCGATATCAGAGCCTGATGGCGCTGGTGTACCCAAGTCATTTCCCAAAAAACGACTGATTTTGACGGTATTGTTTGTTGTCAGTTTGATGCCGATGCTCCTGAATCAGTATGGCGGCAGGAGAGGAGTGCAGGAAATATCGGGGCTGATCAACCTGTTCAATCCCATCGGTTTTTTATCAGCGGCTGCATTTCTGCTGGGGGTCTGGGGGAGGTATAGACGGAAAATGTGGAATCAGATCTTGGGGCTCACAGGTACGGTGGGAATCGTGATTTCTGAGCTTTATGAATTTTTTACTTGGTACATTCCGACGATCACGGGTCAATTCAGCCTGAAAAACAGCATTCGCTTTGCATTTCCGGAGTTCTATGTGGGACTACTGTTTTCCGTAGCAATGATCGTTGCGTATGTGCTGATTGATAAAAAGATGTTCGATTAGTGTCGCTTGAGAAAAAGGACTTGCCGTCTGCGTTGACAGGTGGCAAGTCCTTTTTGAGCTTATGATGCGAAAATCAGAGGGAGGAAAGCGGAGTTTTTGGTTTCAGCAGGTTCCGCAGCCATTGCAGATCGACGGCGGTGATGACCCCAAAGAAATAACACAGGCTGAAGAAAAGACCGAGAAATGCAGCGAGTTTTCGGACAGGGCCTGTAAATAGATTTGCCGAAAATCCGGCAATCAGGCAGGCGGATACGGCAAAGCAGGGGTAGTAGAAATTGGCTTTGATCTGTCCGATTTTCAAAAGATGCCTGAAACTCAGTACAAAATTCAGGAGGTGTGCTACGGAAAAGCTGATGAAATACCCCTGCATGCCGAATTTTGGCAGCAGCACAAACAGCATTCCAACATCCAAGATGTTGGAAAGAATGTTATAGCGGACACATGCCCGCTGCTCACCCAGACCTTTTGTGATCCCATCCGTAATGATATCACAATAGAGCATGGGGACAAGAAAGGAAAACATGCGGAGATAGACAGCCGCATCCACATTGGGGTACAGCCATTGACAAAGGGGCTGCGCAATCAAAAACAGACTTCCGCCGCAGATCAGACCGTAAAGGAGCGTCACCCGAAGGTTTCGATGCATCAGATACTGGATGCGCTCTCGACTGTCTACCGCGGCACATCGGGCAAATTCCGGGATGAGAATGTCTACAAGTGCATATAGAATGGCTGCCGGGAACATCATGACGGGGAAAACCATTCCGGCGACGATGCCAAATGCAGCCAGCGGATCACCGGCGAGCGGGTACAGAGCCAGTCTGTTTGGGATCATCAGATGCTCCAACGAGGAGATACCCGCTTTCAGATCGTCAGCCAGAGCCAAAGGTACCGCTGTGGTACAGATCCTTCTTGACACGGGAATGCGACGAGAAGTCTTGGTGTCCATTTTCAGATGAAGAAAGTACAGCAGGGCAAGGGTCAGCACAGAGCCGATGCAGTTACCGAAGACCACCGCCTGACAGGCAGCAGCGGTATCAGATTGGGGAATGGTCAAAAGCAGACAGACAGTCAGCCCAATGGCAAGGAGCTGTTCAGCCACTTCAACGCATGCCAGAATTGCGATCCGATTGGCTGCCAGAAAATATCCCGTCATGACACCGCACAGACAGGTGATGGGCAGAAATGCTGCAAAAGTCCGAAGTGCAGGCACGGCATCCATGTTTCCAATCCAGTGCTGGGCAATATAAGGGGACAGTCCGTACAGAACCAAGCATGTGCAGACGGAACAGAGAAGACAGTATGTAAAACATCCCGAAAGCACCCAATGAATGGTACTGTGCTCCTTACGCCCCAGCTGCTCGGCGGAGATGTACATGGCAGTCGTCCGGATCCCGGCGATCCCGATGGTCAAAGCCAGTCCGCATACGGATAAAACAAGATGCAGCAGTCCAATTCCGGCGGCACCGATGGTAGATGAAAGATATACCTGAAAAGATGCGGAACAGAACCGGAGCAGCAGGTTTACCGCAGTCAGCACAAAGGTGCTGTAAACAATAGGCAATTTCCCAGACATGACAATCCCCCCTTGTCCATTGTATTCAGGACTTGGGGGGATTATGCCTTAAATTTTATTGATTTCCTCGCAGTGGATCGCCAAGGGACATTCACTGCACTTCGGGCTGCGTGCAGTGCAGATCTCCCGACCGAATAAAACGATACGATGACAGAAATCCGAGCTTTCTTCCGGGGGCAAAATGGCGCGGAGCTGCCGCTCGACTTTTTCGGGATCCTTTCCTTGGGACAGACCCAAACGACCGCAGATCCTGATACAGTGGGTGTCGCAAACGACACTTCCCGGCTCTGCATACAGGTCGCCCAACAGCAGATTGGCGGTCTTGCGTCCGACACCGGGAAGTTTCAGCAATTCCTCCATGGTTCCGGGCACCTTTCCGTTATATTCGCTGAGAAGCATCTGGCATGCAAGGACGATATCTCTTGCCTTATGCTTGTAAAAACCGCAGGTGCGCACATAATTTTCCACATCCGCAATGTTGGCGGATGCCATAGCCTCCAATGTGGGGTAAGCTGCAAACAGAGCAGGTGTGACAAGATTGACTCGCGCATCGGTGCATTGGGCAGACAGCCGGACAGCGATCATCAGTTCGTAATCAGTTCTGTAGTGGAGCGCACACAGTGCATCGGGATATTTTTCTTTTAGAATGTCGATTATGGAGAGAACTTTTTCCTGCATAACGATCCTCCTGTTCTTTTTTCGACATTTTATCACATTTAAAGCCTGAAAGAAAGGGGAAATTAAAACTCTGTTGCCAATGGCATACATTTGTGCTATAATGATGAAAATTTTGAAGGAGGCGGATGGCATGTATCAGCCTTTGGCAGACTTGCTGCGGCCCACCAGCTTGGATGATGTTTTTGGTCAGGATCACATTCTGGGGGAGGGCGCAGTATTGCGGCGGCTCATTGCGTCGGGGAAGGTTCCCAATATGGTCTTCTATGGTCCATCCGGAACAGGAAAAACCACGGTTGCCAATATCATTGCAAAGCAGACCAAAAGAAAGCTGTTCAAATTGAATGCGACAACGGCATCTACTGCGGATATCAAGGAAATTGTTTCGGAACTGGATACATTTCTGGCACCGGATGGGGTGCTGCTTTATCTGGATGAGATCCAGTCCTTTAACAAAAAACAGCAGCAGTCCTTGCTGGAGTTTATCGAAAACGGCAAGATCACTTTGATCGCATCTACCACGGAAAATCCTTATTTCTATGTGTTCAATGCGATTTTGAGCCGTTCAACGGTTTTTGAGTTCAAGCAGATCGATGCAGCAGCAGCGCTGAAGGCGGTGAAACGGGGAGTCCGTTTCATGGAAGAGCGCACCGGATTGACAGCAAAGGCGGAAGATGGAGCACTTGAATATATTGCCGGAGCATGCGGAGGTGATCTGCGCAAGGCAATCAATGCGGTTGAGGTTTTGTTTTCGGCCGGCGTTCCGGATGGAACCCAGTTGACGCTGACCTTGGAAGATGCCAACGCGGTCACCCAAAAGAGTGCGCTCCGTGCGGATCGGGATGGTGACAACTACTATGATCTGCTTTCTGCCCTGCAAAAATCCATCCGGGGCTCCGACCCGGATGCAGCGACCCACTATCTGGCTCGCCTTTTGGAGGCAGGCCAAATGCAGTCTGCCTGCCGGCGGC
>JARHYV010000137.1 GCA_029258495.1 Faecousia sp.
GTTCATCCAAGATATTGGTCACATTAAACCCGGCACCTTCTGCAACATACTGATGCGTCTTCACACTGGACTCTGTTCCAGCAGGCATTGCAATGGCGCAATCCAGCAATTCCATACCCAACCGTGCCTCCAGTTTTTCCTTCAGCTCACGGACGATACGAAGTGCGCCGGTATAATCAACTACTACACCATCACGCAATACTCCGGCAGCCTGTTTTTCGCATGCAACCGGATTATTCTCTTCGTCCAGAACCACCATAACCACATAGGCGGTTCCCAGATCCACACCTACTTTAAGCTTTCGACCAATCGGTTGAAAAGTCTTTGTTTCAGATTCCTCCACCTTTTGGAGAAAAGCTCCGATCCGTTCCAGATCCAACATGGCAAGACGCTCCTTTTTATTACCGATTACCGGATGATTTGCCCCAGTGTAAAGCCACTGACCATTGCGGCATTGGCCTCATCAAAGTCAATGTGCATTTTGCAGCGGAACTGATCGCTGACACGGACAACTACATCCTTAAAGATGACAGGCCGTTCGCTCAGAACCTCTACCGAAACCTTCTGCTTGTCCTTCAGTCCGAATTTGACAGAATCGGCGGTAGACACATGGATATGGTTGCGTGCAATGATCACACCTTCCTTGATCTCCAGTGTCCCACAGGGGCCGACGATGGTGATGGCACCAGAGCCTTTCACATCTCCGGATTCACGGACGGGTGCCTTTACACCCAGTTCCACGCAATCGCTTTTTGACAACTCCACCTGAGTTGCTTTTCGGACGGGGCCTAACACTGCCGTGCGTTCCTTCTTCCCTTTTGGCCCCACGAGTGTTACTCGCTGTTCTGACAGATACTGACCGGGCTGTGACAGCGGACGGACAGGAATAAGCTCCGCACCGGGGCCAAATAAGACTTCTACATGCTCCTGAGTCAAATGGACATGGCGTGCAGAAACCTCGATTTCCACCATACCAGCATTGTGGATGGCATTCATAACAGCAGATACAATTTCATCCATCTTGAATGCCTCCTTACTGGTACATGCCTGCTAAGTACATGCACATCATGATGTGTACCGCACTGGATAGGCGATTCAGTGCCTCGATAATATCACCTCTGGTGTACTGATTGCCGCTGCGGAATGCATTTGCCGCAGCTACCTCCGTTTCTCTGATCGCAGCCCGGAGCTGATTCAGCAGCGCATAGCTTTTGCCCATAGAACGATCCGGAAGAACCATTTGCTTGATGTTAAAGAATTTCAGCGGATCATGGGAGCGCTCTCTCAGTTCCGCATGGGTCAAGCCAATGACAGATTCATTGATAAGCTCTTCGTCCAGAACATCGCAGCGCATCATCTCACGAAGTATGCCCAAGATATCATCTAAGTCAGCAACCAGCTTTTCGTTACCATCCTCACCGATCAGAACCTGATCCAGTACAATGAGTGCCTGAAGACTGTCCAATTTTCCTCTGAATAGGATTCTCGGATGATCCTTCGGAACTAGAGTATTCCCGAACAGATGGGTCATATGTTCCGGCTTGGTCATGTAATAGGCACCGGTTTCATAGTCCACGAATTTCGGCTTTGGCTGATTCTCCGGCACCTTGATCTGGGGCATCGGAGGCACATCGGTTGCGACGATCCGTGGAGCCTCTGCCGCCCTTTGTTCCTCAGCTTTGGCAAATTTGATCTTCCGCTGCTGAAGATATTCACGGGCGGCAGGGGTCAATACACATCCCTCTGGGATGTAGTACACATCTGGCTGGCTGTTCCTTAACTCAAGTCGGAGGGCACTTTCTGTAATTGGTTTCACGCGATTCATCCCTCTCAAATTGGAATTATGGCAGGCCTATGACCTGTTATGTTACTTCCCCAGGGAAGGCAGAATGGATTCAACTTCGTTGTGGGGACGCGGGATCACATGAACAGAGATCAGCTCGCCGACGCGCTCGGCTGCTGCTGCGCCTGCATCGGTTGCAGCCTTGACTGCGCCAACATCGCCGCGAACCATAACGGTTACCAGACCGCCGCCCACATGCTCCTTGCCGATCAGGGTGACATTTGCAGCCTTGACCATTGCATCAGCAGCCTCAATAGAACCAACAAGACCCTTAGTTTCGATCATACCCAGTGCCTGCATATTTGTTGCCATAATAATATCTCCTTATTCTATACGAAATATGTGTTGTTTACTCGCCCAGCTTCGGCAGGATGAACTCTACTTCCTCATGGGGACGGGGAATGACATGTACGGAAATCAGCTCGCCGACACGCTCGGCTGCTGCTGCACCTGCATCGGTTGCAGCCTTGACTGCGCCAACATCACCACGAACCATGACGGTAACCAGACCGCCGCCTACATGCTCCTTGCCGATCAGGGTGACATTTGCAGCCTTGACCATTGCATCAGCAGCTTCAATAGAACCAACAAGACCCTTAGTCTCGATCATACCCAGTGCCTGCATATTGCTTGCCATAATAATTTCCTCCTAATTGATAGATTGTTTACAGAGCCTTCAGCTTGTCAATGACATTGCGAACGATCGCATCCACATCGATATCGCTTAGCGGGGTCGATGCAGAACAAATGCCATCGTCGCAGGAAGGAACCTCTGCTCTGATTTCTTCCATTTCCTTCTGACCATATGCCACATAGCGCATATTCAGCAAATTCATGGGGCCTACATTCTCAGAAGTGGCGGAGCCGCCGACTGCACCGCAGCCTAGGGTTAAGGATGGCTGCAGATTGGTGGATGCACCGATACCGCCCATTGTACTGGGGGTATTCACGACGATACGGGATGCAGGTACACGCTTTGCGAAATAATCAACGATCTCGTCGTTATTTGCATGCATGGAGAATGTATGCCCAGCACCCTCGTAGTGCAGGATCTCACAGACCTTGTCACAGACATCCTGATAATCTGTTCCCGTATAGAATGCCAGGATCGGAGCAAGTTTTTCGTTGGAATACGGATGCTTGCGTCCAACTCCGGTTTCCTTGGCGACCAGAACACGGGCGGTAGCAGGAACACGAGTGAGTCCTGCAAGCTTTGCGATGGTTTCAACACTGCGGCCTACGATTTCGGGGTTCATTGTGCCATTGGCACGCAGAATGAACCGACCTAGCTGCGCAGCCTCTGCATCGTCCAAGAAATAGGCGCCTTGTGACTCCATCTCGGCACGGACTGCATCGACCATTTCCTCCGTGCAGATGATGGACTGCTCAGAGGCACAAATCGTACCGTTGTCAAAGGTCTTTGAATCCAGTATCCGTTTGACTGCCAGTTTCAAATCACAGCTTTTGTCAATGTACGCAGGGCCGTTACCGGGGCCGACACCAATGGCGGGAGTTCCCGATGAATATGCAGCGCGAACCATTGCACTGCCGCCGGTCGCCAGGATCATGGCAACATCCCGATGACGCATCAGATTATCGGTTGCCTCCATCGTTGGGATCGTGATGCAGGAAACAAGATTTTCGTTTCCGCCGGCCTCATTGATGGCCTGACGGATCACCTTAACTGTTTCGGAAATACACCGCAGAGCTGCCGGGTGCGGAGAAAATACGATTGCATTTCCCGCCTTGATGGCGATTTCAGCCTTGTACAGTGCGGTGGAGGTGGGATTTGTAGAAGGGATCAGACCAGCTACCACACCAA
>JARHYV010000098.1 GCA_029258495.1 Faecousia sp.
ATGGCTGAAACGAAACGAGATTATTATGAGGTACTGGGCGTAGAAAAGGGCGCCAGTGCCGATGCAATTAAAAAGGCCTATCGGAAAAAGGCCATGCAGTATCACCCCGACCGCAACCCCGGCGACAAGGAGGCAGAGGCCAAATTCAAGGAGGCCGGCGAGGCATACGAGGTGCTGTCTGACGAGGATAAGCGCGCCCGGTATGACCAGTACGGTCATCAGGGTGTCGATCCCAATTTCAACCCCGGATTCGGCGGCTTTGGCGGCGGATTCGGTGGATTCGGCGATTTTGGTGATATCTTCGGGGATATTTTCGGCGGCGGCGGACAGAGATCCACAGCCAATTCCCCCATGCGCGGAGAAAATGTGGCTGCCCGTCTGGAGCTGACCTTTGAAGAGGCTGCCTTCGGTGTCGAGAAGGAGGTTTCCGTCACCAGGATCGAAAACTGCGCTGCTTGCAGCGGCACCGGCTCCGCCGATGGTGTCATCGAAACCTGTGCAAATTGTCACGGTACCGGCAGCGTGCGCACCACCCAGAGATTTATGGGCATGACCATGCAGTCCACGGCTCCCTGTCCCAACTGCGGCGGCAAGGGCAAGACCATCAAGACCCCCTGCAACACCTGTAAGGGCAAGGGCAAGGTTCGCCGCACCCAGAAGATCAAGGTCAAGGTTCCTGCCGGTGTGGACGCAGACCAGACCGTCCGTGTCCGGGGTGAGGGCTGCGTAGGCTCCAACGGCGGGCCCAGCGGCGATCTTCTGGTGCAGATCGCAATCAAGCGTCACAAGATCTTTGAGCGTGACGGGGTGGATGTGCTGTGCGAGCTGCCTATCTCCTTCACACAGGCGGCTCTGGGCGCAGAGATCGAGGTGCCGACTCTGGATGGCAAGGTCACCTATACCATTCCCGAGGGTACTCAGACCGGAACCACCTTCCGTCTGGCAAACAAGGGCATTCCCTATGTGGGCAACCGCAGCCGTCGAGGTGATCAGCTGCTGACCGTGGTGGTGGAAACACCGACCCGCCTGACCAAGGAGCAGAAGGAGCTGCTGCGTCAGCTGGACAACAGTCTGGACAGCAGCGGAACTCCCAAGATCAAAAAATTCTTTGAAAGCGTCAAGGAATTCTTTGAATAAGCGGATGCGAACCGGATCCCTGTGGGAGGAGCCTTGTCAGAGGCTTGTGTACCGGACTGGGGATCGCTGTGTTTGAACCACCCCATTTTACCTTTGGAGGAAACCATATGAAGCGTGCAGATTACATCAGCTGGGACGAATACTTCATGGGCGTTGCCATGCTGGCAGCCCGTCGGAGCAAAGACCCAAACACGCAGGTGGGTGCCTGTATCGTGTCGCAGGACAATATCATCATCTCCACCGGCTATAACGGCATGCCCAAGGGCTGTTCTGATGACGAATTCCCGTGGGAGCGGGTAGGGGAGCAGACCAAGTATCCCTATGTGGTGCATGCGGAGCTGAATGCCATCCTGAATGCCAACGGCCGTGACCTGCGGGGCAGCAAGCTGTATGTGGCACTGTTCCCCTGCAACGAATGTGCCAAGGCGATCATTCAGAGCGGTGTGCGGGATGTCGTTTACTTATCGGATAAATATTCAGACTCCATGGCGACTATGGCATCCAAGCGGATGCTGGATGCCGCAGGAGTCCGCTATACCAGACTGGAACCCACGGTTCAGGAGATCACTCTGGATTTTGTCCCCGAGGAATTTAAGTAAATACGGATGTGCGGCAGTCAGGCAAGGGCTTGACTGCCGCTTTTGCCGGTTGTCCTTCTGGTCAAGAAGATCCTGTGATATTGACAAGTACACTTGGTGATGATATCATGGGGATGGATAACAGGAGAGATCCGAAACAGGATGCATGTTCCCTCTGGGGACGGCTCCCGTGGGTGGCTCCCCGCTTAATTCAGAAGTTTTGTGTGAGGTCATTGGAATGGACGATAAACTGATTTTGAAAAACCGCCTCAAGCAGGCGCGGGCGGAGCAGAAACTTTCCCAGCAGGCTCTGGCGGATCTGGTGGGTGTATCCCGCAACACCATCAGCTCCATCGAAACCGGGCAGTTCAATCCGACGGCAAAGCTTGCACTGATCCTCTGCATTGCTCTGGATAAAACATTCGAAGAGCTGTTCTATTTCTGAGGGAGCGTTCTTCCGGAAAGTGTTCAAATATGTACCACATGAATTTGTAAGAACATTGCATATATTGGTGATTGATACTATAATTTAGTCAAGAACTCATAAAGAAATTGGAGGAACCAACATGACTACACCCTTTATCCCTGCAGATGACCAGATTCTGCAAGAGGTTCTTGGCGCATACGAATTTCCGTCCACCCTGCTGGGTGCCGTCCGCTACGGTCAGGGTCACATCAATGACACTTTCTGCGTGATCTGCCAGCCTCAGGAGGGCGATGCGGTTCGCTTCATCCTGCAGGGACTGTCCAGTGCGGCATTTCCCCATCCGGAAGAGCTGATGGAGAATTTCGTGGGCATCACCTCGTTCCTGCGCAGCAAGATCATTGCCAACGGCGGCGATCCCATGCGGGAGACCCTGTCGCTGATCCAGACCAAGGATGGGAAGGACTTCTTCACCGATTCCAATGGCAAGGTCTGGAGATTGACTCCGTTTATTGAGAACACCGACTGTTTCCAGAAGGCAACTCCTCAGCTGTTTGAGGCATCTGCCCGTGCCTTCGGTCGGTTCCAGAAACTGCTGAACGGCTATCCGGCAGAAACCCTGCACGAAACCATCGTGAAATTCCACGATACCGAGGATCGCTATGCCAAGTTCGAGGCAGCTCTGGCTGCCGATCGGATGGGCCGCGCCAAGGATGTGGCAGAGGAGATCCGGTTCGTCCGCGACCGCAAGGCGGACTGCTCCGTTGCTTTGCAGGCTCTGCGTGACGGCAAGCTGCCCCTGCGTGTCACCCATAACGACACCAAGCTGAATAATATTCTGGTTGACCGGGCTACCGGCGAGGGCATCTGCGTCATCGATCTGGACACCACCATGCCTGGACTGTCCATGAACGATTTCGGTGACTCCATCCGGTTCGGTGCCAACCACTCGGCAGAGGATGAGAAGGATCTGACCAAGGTCAACTTCGATATCGAGCTGTACGAGGTCTTCACCCGTGGATTTTTGGAGGGTGCAGACGGCGGGCTGACAAAGGAAGAGCTGGAGTACCTGCCCTGGGGCGCGCGCCTGATGACTCTGGAATGCGGCATCCGGTTCCTGACCGACTATCTCGACGGCGATCACTATTTCCGGATCCATCGTCCGGAGCACAATCTGGATCGCTGCCGGACCCAGTTCAAACTGGTCAAGGACATGGAAGAGCAGTTCGATGCCATGCATGCCGTTGTTGCAAAATACGCAAAATAAGAAAGTGTTCCGCCGAGCCGCTGTCTTTGCAGCGGCTCGGCTTTTCTGCGCAGTCTGATGCGGACGGCGAAACAACTTGATTTTTTGCGGGAAATTCGGTATATTATCTTGGAATGAAGTCAAAGAGTGATCTGCGTCTTCTGATCAAGCCCTCACGGAAGAGAAAGGTATCAAATGCTTATGTATAAAATCAAAGTTTCTACGGACTCTACTTCGGACATTCCAAAGGAAATTGCACAGGAACTGGATATTACGGTTCTTCCCCTGACAATTTATACAGGCGATCATGAATATTTGGACGGCATCGATCTGACACCCCATGAATTTTACGACATTCTGGAAAACTGCGAGGAGCTGCCTACCACCAGTCAGGTGAGTGCGGCGCGCTATACCGCCCTGTACGAGCAGGCATGGCATGACGGATACACCCATCTGATCCATACGGCACTGAATTCCAAAGGCTCCGGCACCTATCAGGCCGCAGTGCTTACCAGAGAACTGTTTTTTGAGGAGCATCCCGAGGCTGCCAAGCAGCTAAGCATCCACATCATCGACTCCATGACCTATTCCATGGTCTATGGCATGGCAGTGATCGAGGGCGCACGGCTTGCAAAAGACGGCGCAGAGCCTCAGGCGGTCATCGATGCCATCACTGAGGGTGTGACCCACGGCAGAGGCATGTTTGTGCCCATGAACCTGCGGTTTGTCCGCAAGTCCGGTCGTGTCAGTGCAGCGGCTGCCTTTGTGGGGGATGCCATGGGGCTGAAGCCCGCCATTACCTTTGAGGACGGGGCATCCAAGGTGGTTTCTAAGTTCCGCGGCGATAAGCGTGCAGTCAGCGGACTGCTGGATCTTGTGAAAAAGGAACGCAAGCCCGGCACGCCTTACTGTCTGGTTTACGGAAATAACCCGGAGATCTATGAAAAGCTGAAGGAGGCCTGCGAGCAGGAGCTGGATCAGCCGCCGATGCTCAGCTATCCGGTGGGCAATATCATCTCCATCAATACAGGGCCTGACATGATGGCGGTCATTTACAGGAGATAAACAGAAAGCAGCGTAACCGTGGTTACGCTGCTTTTTTACAGTAGGGTGCCAGATGGCGTTCAGTTGATCCGATTGCCGCAGTTTGGGCAGAATTCCAGATGGATATTGCGCGGATGGATGGGACGCTTACAATAAGGGCAGCGGAGTTGTTTTGGAAGGATGATCGATACCACGGCAAAAAAAGCCAGAACGGCATACAGACTCCATGTGATCCAATTTGCCGGAATAAAAGCATCCAGTATGATAAGGATTAGTAAAATTGCGCCAGACCCGCTCCATAAGCGGTATACTTTAGAATGTTTCATCTGATCCCCCTCTTTGCAGGAACATGCAGATCACGCTTGTTCGTTCCGGACTTTCTGCTTGACTTCCAAGGTTCTTACGATCAGGTGGATCGCAAGCAGGGCAAAACCGATCAGACGGAAGATATCGCAGACATCCTGCCCGTAGTAATGCCGGATGGGAAAACTGCCGCCGAGAAAGACGATCACCAGAATACCCAGGATGTTATTCAAAATGCGCCATGTTTTTTTCATTTCAATACCTCCTTTTGAAGAGCGTCCCACCTGTTTTGTGGAATGTGAACACTTTTACACGATAAATATAGCATGCATTCCGGCGGACTTCAATTATGGAAAGAATAGAAAATCAGGCTGCACATTTGTGCAGCCTGATCGGTTATTCCGGAAAATTACAGGGGAGAGAAATCGCTTGCGCCGTGCTTGCACAGGGGGCAGATGAAGTCCTCGGGCAGCTCGTCGCCCTCGTAGATATAGCCGCAGATGTCACAGACGAAACCCTTCTTGTCGGTCTCGGGCTTGGGCTTGACATTGGCCTGGTAGTAGGTGTAGGTCATGGTCTCGCGCTCGGACAGGACGGCGCTCTCGGTGACATCGCAGATGAACATGGTGTGGGTGCCCAGATCCACGGTGTCGATGACCTTTGCGGAGATATAGCCGTTTGCATACTTGGTCATGAACTGCAAACCGTTGCTGGAGCGGTGAGTGTAGGTGAAGGATGCAAACTTGTCCACATCTCTGCCGGACTGGAAACCGAACTGCTGGAACACATTGAAGGGTGCGTCCTGAGAGAGGGTGCAGACATTGAGCACGCCGGTCTTGGCAATGGTTTCGCAGGAGTAGTTGCGCTTGTTGATGTTCACGGCAATGCGGAAGGGGGTATCGGTCAGCTGGGTGACGGTGTTGCAGATGAAACCGTTGTCACGGGTGCCGTCGTTGGAGGTGACCACATACAGACCGTAGCCGATCTTGAACAGGGCAGTGGGATCCACATTGTTCTCTTCCACGGAGTCGGCAGCGCGGTAGGAGGCGGTCAGCTCCTGCGCCAGATCCAGAACCTTCTGGGTGGTGTCTTCGTGCAGGGCAGACCAGATGGTCACATTGTTCTTGGTAAAGATCATGTCCTTGCCGCCTTCCAGAGCCTTCTTCATGATCTTGTTGGCCTGAGGTGCCCAGGAGCCGTTTTCGATGAAAGCAACGGTGCGGTTCTGGAAGTTGCGCTCGGTAAGGTGATCGATGAAGGTTCTCATGAAGGGATAGACATCTGCATTGTAGGTGGTGGTTGCCAGAACCAGCTTGTCATAGCAGAATGCGGCGCTGACAGCGGCAGCCATATCATCTCTTGCCAGATCAAAGCATGCAACAGCAGGTGCGCCGTTCTTCTTCAGCTCCTCGCACAGCAGCTGAACAGCCTCTTTGGTGTGGCCGTAGACGGAGGTGTAGCAGACGCAGACACCCTCTTTTTCGGGACGGTAGCTGGACCAGATGTCGTACAGATTGAGGTAGTAGCCCAGATTTTCGTTGAGAACCGGGCCGTGCAGGGGGCAGATGGTGGCGATGTCCAGACCGGCAGCCTTCTTCAGGACATTCTGAACCTGCTTGCCGTATTTGCCAACGATGCCGATGTAGTATCTTCTTGCCTCATCGGCCCAGTCTTCCTCCACATCCAATGCGCCGAACTTGCCGAAACCGTCGGCAGAGAACAGGATCTTGTCGGTGGAGTCGTAGGTCATGATGACCTCGGGCCAGTGAACCATGGGTGCATAGACGAAATTCAGGGTGTGATCGCCCAGACATAGGGTGTCGCCTTCGTAGACCTCCAGCGTGTTCTCGATCTTCATGTTGGGGAAGAACTGCTGCATGATGATGAAGGTCTTGCACTGACCCACCAGAGTGACATCGGGGTACTTGCGGACAAAGGCCTCGATAGAGCCTGCGTGATCCGGCTCCATATGCTGAACGACCAGATAGTCGGGCTTGCGGTCGCCCAGAACCAGATCGAGGTTGGCAAGCCACAGATCGACCTTGTGCTGATCCACGGTGTCCATGACGGCGATCTTGTCATCCATGATCACATAGGAATTGTAGGAGATCCCGTTGGGGACAACATACTGACCCTCGAACAGATCGACCTCGTGGTCGTTGACGCCTACATAGTAGATGGTTTCTGTAACATTCTTGTTCATTGAGAAGCCTCCTGAAATCGTTGGAAAATAATGTATTTCAAATGCTGATATTATACTAGCACAAGTTGGGTTACTTTTCAACTGTTATTCTATACAAAAATATCGAATTATATTGGCATTGTGTCTATGAAAAATAGGAGCAGGGAGAAGGGGCTTTGTTCCATATGTAAAAAGTGGGGAATTGCGGCGGATCCTGTTGACTTTTGAAATCCATTGTGTTACGCTCTAGTTACAGATAAATAAAAGCTGATATAAGTTTGGATAAATGGCCCAAATGTTTCTACCGTACAGCCACAGGTACGACTATTAGCGAATTTGACATCCGGCATGTTTGTGCAGGGTGTCGGTTTCCGACTCGGTGGCAGGTTTACTTTGATAAACCTGCTTTTTTCTTTTTTCCGATGTACTGTGCAGTGGGGCTCCCGGCCGATCCGGATGCATACGGCGAAGTAATGTTGTATCTTTCAACAGCATGTGTTGAAAAGAATATGGAGGAAAGAAAATGAAGAAGTTAACTGCTATGCTTTTGGTGGTATGCATGATGCTGGGTCTGTTTGCAGGCTGCGGCAGCGACACTGCCGAGACCAAAGCCCCCGGCGAGTCCGGCCAGGAAACCGTCAATGCAAAGGATATCAAGGTTGGTTTCATCTTCCTGCATGATGAAAACTCTACCTATGACAAGAACTTTATCAATGCGGCAAACGAAGTGAAGAAGACTCTGGGCCTTTCTGACGATCAGGTGATCTTCAAGACCAATGTTCCCGAGAGCAACGAGTGCTATGAGGCTGCTGCGGATCTGGCTGACCGCGGCTGCGATGTGGTCTTTGCCGACAGCTTTGGTCACGAGCCCTTTATGGCTCAGGCAGCTCAGGAGTTCCCCGATGTCCAGTTCTGCCACGCAACCGGCACCACCGCACACACTGCCGGCATCCCCAACCTGCACAATGCATTCGCATCCATCTACGAGGGTCGCTATCTGGCAGGCATCGCTGCCGGCATGAAGCTCAACGAGATGATCGAAAAGGGCGAGTTCACCGCTGAGGAGGCCAAGATCGGCTATGTAGGCGCATTTACCTATGCTGAGGTTATCTCCGGCTATACCTCCTTCTTCCTGGGTGCCCGTTCCGTCTGCCCCAGTGTGACCATGGAAGTCCAGTTCACCGGCAGCTGGTACGACGAAACCGCCGAGAAGGAAGCCGCCAACACCCTGATCAACCGCGGCTGCAAGCTGATCAGCCAGCATGCAGACTCCATGGGCGCACCCACTGCCTGTGAGACCGCAGGGGTTCCCAATGTTTCCTACAACGGCAGCACCGTTGCGGCCTGCCCCAACACCTTCATCGTATCCTCCAGTGTCAACTGGGTGCCTTACTTCACCTACATGATCGAGTCCGTGATGAACGGCACCGAGATCGCCGTGGACTGGTGCAAGGGCATTGCAGAAGATGCAGTTGTGCTGTCTGAGCTGAACGAAAAGGTCATCGCTCCCGGCACTGCCGAGAAACTCGAAGAGGCAAAGGCAAAGCTCATCTCCGGCGAGCTGCATGTGTTCGATACCAGCACCTTCACCGTAGAGGGCAAGGTCGTGGAGTCCTTTATGGCGGATGTAGACACCGATCCGGACTACACCCCCGATACCGAGGTGGTGAGTGACGGCTACTTCCACGAGTCTGAAAAGCGCGCTGCTCCCTACTTCACCCTGAATGTGGACGGCATCACGCTGCTGAACAAGGCTTTCGCATAAATCGTCAATTTGATTAGGGCGGGGTACATTGCCTCGCCCTACATTTTCGTTTCAGGAAAAAATCTGCCCGAATTTCAATATTTTGCAATACAGGAGTGTGTACAATGGCAGCTGCTGCAATAGAGTTAAAAAACATCACAAAGACCTTTGGCAATATCGTAGCCAACAAGGATGTGAACCTCACGGTAAATCGCGGTGAGATCCTGTCCATCCTCGGTGAAAACGGAAGCGGCAAGACGACCCTGATGAATATGATCTCGGGTATCTATTTTCCGGATCACGGGTCGATCTATATCGACGGCAGGGAAGTGGTCATCCGTTCGCCCAGAGATGCCTTCCAGTACAAGATCGGCATGATCCATCAGCACTTCAAGCTGGTGGATGTGTTCTCCGCTGCGGAGAACATCGTTCTGGGCTTTCAGGAAGAGGGCGGTTTCAACATCAAGCGTTCGGCAGAGCGGATCGCCAAGATCAGCAGCCAGTACGGCTTTGAGATCGACCCCGGCAAGAAGATCTATGAGATGTCCATTTCCGAAAAACAGACGGTGGAGATCGTGAAAGTCCTGTATCGGGGTGCAGACATCCTGATTTTGGACGAGCCTACCGCCGTCCTGACCCCCCAGGAAACTCAGAAACTGTTTGCCATCCTGCGCCGTATGCGCGACGACGGCAAGGCGATCATCATCATCACCCACAAGATGCATGAGGTTCTGACGCTTTCCGACCGGGTCTCCGTCCTGCGCAAGGGCGAATATGTGGGGACAGTTTCCACGGCTCAGACCAGTGAGGCGGAGCTGACGGAGATGATGGTGGGCAAAAAGATCTCCCTGAACATCCACCGCAGCGAGCCGAAGGACAGCGTGGATCGTCTGGAGGTCAGCCACATCAACTGCGTCAGCCGTGACGGGGTAAAGCTGCTGAATGATATCTCCTTCCGTGTCCGCTCCGGTGAGATTTTGGGCATTGCCGGCATTGCCGGCAGCGGTCAGCGGGAGCTTTTGGAGGCGATCGCAGGCTTGCAGCATCTGCAAAGCGGCGAGATCCGCTATCACAACCCCAAAACCGGGCAGATCGACAATCTGCGAGATAAGACCCCGCTTCAGATCCGGGATCTGGGTGTGCGGCTGTCCTTTGTTCCGGAAGACCGGCTCGGCATGGGTCTGGTGGGCAACATGAACATCGTGGACAATATGATGCTGCGCAGCTACCGCAAGGGCAAGTCCTTCTTCTTGGAGCGCAAAGCCCCCAAGGATCTGGCGGAGCGCATCATCGAGGAGCTGGAGGTGGCAACTCCGGATGCCAACACTCCGGTTCGCCGGCTGTCCGGCGGCAATGTCCAGAAGGTTCTGGTGGGGCGTGAGATCGCCGCGGCACCCACGGTGCTGATGGTGGCGTATCCGGTGCGTGGACTGGATATCAATTCTTCGTATATGATTTACAATCTGCTGAATGAGCAGAAGGAAAAGGGCGTCGCCATCATCTTTGTTGGCGAGGATCTGGATGTGCTGATGGAGCTGTGCGACCGGGTGATGGTCATCGGCTCCGGCAGGATCACGGGTACCGTGGACGCCCGTCAGGCAACAAAAGAACAGATCGGACGGCTGATGACCGGCTCCGGCAGAGGTGACGAGAATGAGTAAGAAAACGACAAATGTACGCGAGCCGCTGTTCCACATCGTCAAGCGCGGCTCCATGGTATGGTGGAGATCCTGGCTGGTGCGGCTGCTGGCGGTACTGGCGGCACTGGTGGTGTGCGCCCTGATCACCGTGGGGCTGACCGGAGAAAATCCCCTCGGGGTCTATGTGACCATGTTCGACGGCGCTTTCGGCACCAAGCGGCGGATCTGGGGCATGCTGCAGAATGTCGCCATGCTGCTGTGCGTGGCACTGGCGGTCACGCCGGCATTCAAGATGAAGTTCTGGAACATCGGCGCAGAGGGTCAGGTGCTCATCGGCGGTCTTGCTACGGCTGCCTGCATGATCCTCTTCGGGGACAAGGTGCCGACTGTGGCGCTGTTTGCCATGATGATCGTGGCAAGTATCGTCGGCGGCGCACTCTGGGCGGTGATCCCTGCCTATTTCCGGGCAAAATGGAACACCAACGAAACGCTCTTTACCCTGATGATGAACTACATCGCCATTCAGCTGGTGTCTTACTTCACATACCTGTGGTCTGTGCCCAAGGGCTCAGGGCAGATCGGTGTCATCAACGGCACCACAAAAGCAGGCTGGCTGCCTGCCCTGTTCGGTCATCCGTATCTGCTGAATATCCTCATCGTGGTGGCGCTGACCATCCTGATGTACATCTATCTGAACTACACCAAGCACGGCTATGAGATCGAGGTGGTGGGCGAAAGCGAAAATACCGCCCGCTATATCGGCGTCAACATCAAGAAGGTCATCATCCGTACCATGATCATCTCCGGCGGTCTGTGCGGCATCAGCGGACTGCTTTTGGTCAGCGGAACCGACCACACCCTGACCCGTGATCTGGCGGCAGGACGGGGCTTTACCGCCATTATGGTTTCGTGGCTTGCCAAGTTCAACCCGTTTTATATGGTTCTGACATCGTTTCTGATCGTTTTCCTGCAAAAGGGAGCGGTGGAGATCTCCACCATTTACAGCCTGAATGCCTCCTTTGCAGATATCCTGACGGGGATCATCATCTTCTTTATCATTGGCAGTGAATTCTTCGTGAATTACAGCATCAAATTCCGTGAAACAAAGAAGGAGGCAGCCAAATCATGCTGATCGCTTTTATTCAAAGAGCCGTTGTTCAGGGCATACCCCTTCTGTTCGGCTCCACCGGTGAGATCATCACCGAAAAATCCGGCAATCTGAATTTGGGCATTCCCGGCATCATGTATGTGGGCGGTATCTGCGGTGTCATCGGCTCGTTCCTGTATGAGCGGTCGCTGCCCGGTCTGGATGCCATGAACCCGTTCCTTGCGGTGCTGATCCCGCTGCTGTGCTGCATGGCAGGCTCCCTGCTTGTGGGACTGATCTATGGCTTTTTGACCATTACCCTGCGTGCCAATCAGAATGTCACCGGTCTGGCACTGACCACCTTCGGTGTGGGCTTTGGCAATTTCTTCGGCGGCTCGCTCATCAAACTGGTGCAGAGCGACATGCCCTCCATTGCGCTGACAGCCACCAGTAACTGTTTCCGCACCAAGCTGCCCTTCGCAGACAGTCTGGGGTGGTTCGGGCAGGTGTTCCTTTCTTACAGTTTTCTTGCGTATACGGCGATCATCCTTGCACTGGCTGCGTCCTTCGTGCTGAACCGCACCCGTGTGGGACTTCAGCTGCGCGCCGTGGGTGAAAGCCCCACCACAGCCGATGCCGCCGGTATCAATGTGAACACCTATAAATATGCCGCGACCTGCATCGGCAGCGTTGTGGCAGGACTGGGCGGTCTTTACTATGTGATGGACTATGCCAACGGCGTTTGGTCGAATGACGGGTTCGGCGATCGGGGATGGCTTGCCATTGCACTGGTCATCTTTGCGGTGTGGAAACCCAATATGAGCATTCTGGGCTCGATCCTGTTCGGTGGACTGTTCATCGTCCACAACTACATCCCCAACCTCAGCGTGGGCACACAGGAGCTGTTCAAGATGCTGCCGTATGTGGTGACCATTCTGGTGCTGCTGGTGGTGAGCATGCGCAAAAAGCGCGAGAGCCAGCCCCCTGCAAGCTTGGGTCTGTCCTATTTCCGGGAAGAACGGTAAAAATTTCAGCAGGTGCGGTAAATTGCCGCACCTGCTTTTTGCATCCTTTGATATCGGAAAAAGCGCCGCCTTGCACTGCAAGACGGCGCTTTGCCTGTTTGGGATGGATCAGATCTCGTACCACTTGATCTCGTTTGCGGCAAGATCCAGAGGGAAGGAACCCTTGTCGGTGTAAACGGTGGTGGACTGAGGCTCGTAAGTGTTGTTGACAACACAGTACTTGCCGTTTTTCACGAATGCGTGGACTTCTACATTGTAGTTGGAGGAGAACCACTTGTTCAGCTCCTGCTCGCCGTGGGCAGCCCACAGGATCGCACGGTACAGCACACGGCTGTTTGCGAAGGAATAGGGCAGACCGGAGATATAGACGCTGCGGCCCTCGCCAAAGCTGTTGACCGCCATCTGGACTTCCTTGTCCTTCTGGCACAGGATCTGTGCATCGGGCAGTGCGTAGATGTTCTTCATGCCTTCGCCGAAGTCCACACCCTGCTTTGCGTCCTCCAAAATGAAGTGACCGCCCTGCTCTGCCCAGTTGTACTTGTCATAGTTCAGGGTGAAACCGGTCTCCTTCTCGACGCCCAGAACATTGCTCAGCTGCAGGTAGTGACCCTGATACTGGTGTCCGGTGGGCTCGCCGACACCGATGAAACCGCCGCCGTTGTGGACAAAGCCGCGGATGGCGGTGGAGATGGCGGGATCTTCCCACTCGGCGCCGCCGGTGTGGGCGGTGTCGCCGTCACCTACATTGATGATGACATCGATGGATTCGAGGATCTTGGGATCCTTGCGGATATCGTCGAAGGAGATGAACTTCACATCGAAGGGTGCGCCGGACAGTGCCTCGATGACACCTGCGTAGGAGTAGTTCTGCTTCTGGTACAGGGCATGGTGCACCATGTGGCAGCCCCATGCGCGCATCTTGCCCCAGCTGTTCAGCACGGCAACGGTCTTGACGCAGTAGGGGGTGGTGCCCTTGATGTTCTCGTACAGCTCACGGAACTCGTTGCAGACGGACTCGATGTAGTCGATGAAGTCAGGGAACTCCAGAGCCAGTTTCAGGTATCCACCATAGCCGATGCGGTCGATGGGCTTGCGCAGGATGGCGCGCCGAGCCGTGACCCAGTTCTCCTTGGCCTCCTTGACGGGGTCGCCGCCTTCGTGGAAGGTATCGGGGAAGAAGTAGGGAAGGAAACGGCCTTCGGTGTACTTGACACCGGAGATGTCGGAGATCAGACGCAGGGTGGAGCCGTTGCCCACGGAGCCGACCACGGCATCCAGGCCGATGGTCTTCCACTCTTCCATGAAGGGCTCCATGCCGATCCAGTGGTCGCCCAGGAACATCATGGCCTCCTTGCCCAGCTCGTGGGTAATGTCTACCATTTCCTTGGCAAGCTTTGCGACCTCTCTTCTCTGGAAGGCCTGGAAATCCTTGAACTCCTTGGAGGGAACACGGTACTGGTTGTTGTAGTAGCCCTGATCCACGATGAATTCGGGACGGAACTTATAGCCTACCTCTTTCTCGAACTGCTCCAGAATGAAGGGGGAAACAGAGGCGGAATAGCCGTACCAGTCTACGAACTTCTCACGCTTGAGCTCGTCGAACATCAGGGTGAACTGATGGAAGAAGGTGGTGTAGCGGATGACATTCACATAGGGATGCTCTGCGATGAACTTGCGCAGACGCTCCATGGTGAACTTGTGGGTCTTGGGCTGGCGGACATCGAAGGTGATCTGATGCTCGAAGTTCTGCCAGTTGTTGGTGACCGCATTGTACATGTGGACGGGATCCCAGATCAGGTAGGCGAGGAATGCCACGGTGTACTCGTGGAAAGCCTCAGGCTGCTCCAGAACGACACAGCCGGTCTCGGCATCATAGTGCCACAGCTCGGGAGCCACAGGCTCGCCGGTGGTGCGATCCATGACTTCCCACCAGCGCTTGATGTCGTCGCGGGTGTTGACCTCCATCAGCTCGGGGGAGATGCCCTGCATCAGCTTGATCTCCAGAGTCTTGCCGGTGGCGGTGTGGAAACCGGTCATGATGTAGCACTGCTGGACTTCGTCGGGGTTAGCCTTTGCCCATGCGTTGTCCTTGCGGGTGGTATAGTAGGTGGAGTAGATCTTTGCGTCCTGATTTTGCAGTTCTGCGGGGAAGTCGGTGCCGTCGCAGTCACGGATGGCATCTGCGCCCCAGCGTTTCATAATTTCCAGAGTTTCGGGAACCACATCCAGATCCGTGGGGATGGTGACGCGGCCCATTTTCTTGTTGCTCATAATATTCTCCTTGCTAGCTGTAAAGCTTGTTTATTGGAAAGGCTTGTTGTAAATAAAGAGGGAAACGATCAAAGAGGCGACACCGCCCAGCATCGTCCACAGACCATTGAGCTGTCCGGTCATGTTCCAGCCCTTGATCACAAGGTACATGCCCAGAAGGAATGTCAGTGCGATCAGCGTGATGCGAAGTGCGGTATTTTCTTTCAAAAACTGTTGCATAAGCTCACCTTAACCTTTCAGACCGCCGACAGTCATGCCCTTGGTCAGTTTCTTCTGCACACACATGTAAAGGATCAGCGTGGGCAGCATGACGAGTACCAGACCTGCATAGAGGGTGCCGAACTCGGCCTTGGACTGCTGTGCCTGCATCAGGTTCAGCAGACCCACAGGCAGGGTCTTGGTGCCGTTGGCGGCATTCATCAATGTCATGGAGATGATGTACTCATTCCAGAAAGCCAGGAAGTTGAACAGGATGATGGTGATGATGGAGGGCTGTGCCATGGGGAAGATGATCTTGACCATAGCGGTACCATAGCCTGCGCCGTCGATGTAGGCTGCCTCTTCAAAGTCATGGGGCAGCGTGGCGAAGTAGCCGGAAAGCAGATAGATGGTGAAGGGCAGTGCCGTGGCTGCATACACAAGTGCCAGCACGAACAGATTGTTCAGCAGGAAGGCGTTGCCGAACATGTTCTTGAGCCATGCATCGCCGTCTTTGAGCATCAGGAAGATGGGGACGACGATGTAGTTGACATTGATGAACAGACCTGCCATGAAACAGGTGTTCAGGAATTTGCTGCCGCGGAACTTGAACCGGGACAGGCAGTAGGAGGCAGGCAGCGCAATGATCAGCAGCAGACCCAGAGCCATGACGGTGACCAGTGCGGAATTGAGCATGTATTCGCCCATTTTGGCGCCCTGCCATGCGTTGACGAAGTTCTCCCAATAGAAGCTGGCAGGCAGCGTCCAGGGGTTGCCGTAGAATTCCGAATTCTGCTTCAGCGATGCCATGAATACCCATGCCACAGGGACGATGATGGTAATGGCAAGGGCGATGAGCACAAAGTAGATAAAGAACTTAAACAGCTTATCGCCGCCGGAAGTTTTGGTGTTATCAGTCATTTCTGTTTACCTCCTTAGAATTCCAGGGGTTCCCGCTTGGTGCTCCAGTTGACCAGAGCGGACAGCAGGAAGGAGAACAGGAAGATCACCACGCCGGCAGCCATGGAATAGCCGTAAAGACCTGCATCCTTTTGGTTGTACATGAAACTCAGACCCACATCCAGCATGCCCTTGGCGGTCATGGACTTGACGAAGAGGAATGCCATGTTGATGGTGGAGATGATGAAGAAGGTCAGGGTGGTGCGGATGTTTGTCCAGATCAGGGGAATGGTGATCTGGAAGAACTGGGTCATTCTGCTGGCGCCGTCCAGTCCGGAGGACTCGTACAGGCTCATGGGGACACTGGACATGGATGCCATGTACATGACCATGTAATAGCCGATGGCCTGCCAGACCATGGCGATGATCACGGAGATCACGACCAGAGGCTGGTCTTTCCACAGGATCATCACGGTCTTGCCGGAGAGCATGGAAAGGATGGAGTTCAGCATGCCGTTTTCAGGCTTATAGATAGCGGAGAAGATACCCGCAATAACGACGATGGAAAGAATGTTCGGGATGTAGAAAATGATACGGAAGAAATTCTGACCCTTGATCTTTTCGCGGCTCAGAATAGCGGCGAATGCCAGAGCAAAGGCGAAGGTCACCACGGTGACCACCACGATCAGCAGAATGGTGTTCTGCATGGAGGTGATGAATTTGGGGTCGTTGAACAGAACCTTGAAATTCTGGAACCCGACAAAGGTTTCTGTGGGGGAATAGGCACCTCTTTCAAAAAGGGACATCCGGAATACATTAAATGTGGGAATAACCATGAAGATGGTGAACAGGATCACCGCGGGAGCCACGCACCAGAACAGGAAGTGCCCCATACCTTTACGCTTTTCCACATAATCAGCTCCTTTCAAAAATCGAATGGAAGAGGTACCGCAGGGAAAATGGGCCCGTCGATATCTCAACGAAAAATATTTTTTACATTAAACAGCGGGGTGAGTAGGAAACTACTCACCCCGCCTACTGTCGGTTTAGAAGTTTACAAAACCAATGTGATTTGAATTACTGCAGGTTCTCACGCATCTGAGCGCTGGCCTCCTTGATGCCGTCTACCCACTGCTCGACAGTGACATTGCCGCTGACGATGCCGTTGACGGGATCCAGGTAAACCTCACGGACGCTGCCCAGGCCTGCAACAGGCTTGAAGGTAGCAAAGCCGCCCATAGCAGCCTTAGCGCCGTTGTCGTAGATGGAGAGGAATTCCTTCTTCTCTGCATCAGCGATGGTCTCAGCAGCGCCGATGACGGGCTGAACAGCGCCGCCCTTCAGGAAGATCTCAACAGCCTTATCGCTGTACAGGAATGCGATGAACTGCTTGGCAGCATCGATGTTCTGAGCGCCGGAGGGGATCCAGGACTGCTGGAACCAGCAGAAGCTGTAGCGGTCGCCGCCTTCCTTCACAGCGGGCAGAGCGGTCATGCCCCACTTGAAGCCGTCAGCTCTGGGGGAGTCTGCCATTTCGCCGGAGATCCAGGTGCCGTTGGGCATGAACAGGGCCTTGTTGTCCAGAACCAGCTGCTGGTTCATCTTGAAGTCCTGATCGTTAGCCTGTGCGGGGGTAACGGGGTTGGTGTAAGAAGCGAGCTTTTCGATGATGTCGATAACGGTCTTAGCCTCGGGAGTATCCCAGATGCCGTCTTCGTAGTGGGTGACCTTCTCGAAGAACTCGGGGCCGCCTGCGGTGTTCAGCAGAGCGTACAGGAAAGCATCGAAGTAACCGGTGGTGGGGTAGGTGAACAGGTAGATATCCTCTGCCTTAGCCTTCTCGCCCAGTTCCCACATTTCGTCCCAAGTGGTGGGGACTTCCCAGCCCTTTTCCTCAAACAGGCCGGCGTTGTAGAACAGGCCGCAGGGATCGTAGAACATGGGAGCCAGATAGGTCTTGCCGTCGGAGTAGGGGTTGGTCAGAGAGGTGTCGACGAAACCGCCGGCCAGCTTTTCAGAGACCTTCTTCTGCTCACCGGGAACGGTCATGTCCAGGACATCGGTCAGGTCAGCCATCAGCTTTTCCTTAACGAACTGCTCGGTCAAAGCACCGGGACGGCCGTAGGGCAGGTAAACAACATCGGGGTAATCGCCGCCCTGCATGGAGGGTCCGATCACATCTTCGAGGTTCTTGTCCTCGATCAGCTCTACCTTGATGCCGGTCTCAGCAGTGAAGGCAGCAGCGATATCCTTCCACATTTCGGGATATGCATCGGTGAAAGCAGTGGAGACAGCTGCGACCTTGATGGTCACATCTCCGGTGGTGGTGGGAGTGGTGTCGCCGGTAGTCACACCGGTGGTAGTGCCGGCGGTGGTGTCGGCGGGCTTGTCCGTGCTGCCGCAGCCTGCCAGCAGGGACAGGGACAGGGTGGCCGCAAGGGCCAGACTAATCAGTCTTTTCATTTTTTGACCTCCAAAAAATATTACATTAAGAAACGGGTGTTTCCTTCTGCCAAAATGAACAAAAG
>JARHYV010000067.1 GCA_029258495.1 Faecousia sp.
GCTGTCACCTGTCTTCTGATAGACTGGCTAGAAATCAGAGGTTCCCATGACCCCTCCTCGTGTTTGATTGATTTGCTAGAGCAGCTCACAGAACTCAGGAAATTTTCATGATGATGCCCCAAATGGATGGGCTGACTGCCTGCTCCAAGATCCGTGAATTTTCCAATATTCCAATCATTATGCTGACTGCTAAAACCGAAGATATGGACAAATTGATCGGATTTGACCAAGGGGCTGATGACTACCTCACAAAGCCATTCAATATTCTGGAACTGAAGGCACGGATCCGCGCACTTCTCCGCCGCTCCGCTGCCTCGGATCCCTCTCACAGCAATACCCTCACCATTGGAACGATCACTCTGGATCTGGACGCACGAAATGCATACCACAGCGGACAGCTGGCTGATCTGACTGCCAAGGAGTTTGATGTGATCGAATTCCTGATGCGCAGTCCCAATCGCGTCTATTCCCGTGAGGCATTGCTGGATACCATATGGGCCTACGAATATCGCAGCGATATTCGCACTGTTGATGTACACATCCGCCGTCTTCGCGAAAAGCTGGAAGAAAATCCTGCTGAACCGCAATATATTATGACAAAGTGGGGTGTTGGCTATTATTTCAAAAAATGAAAAAGCAGATATTCCCAAGTACAGCAGCACCCAGTTCCGCTATGGTATGATATATATCCTGCTCACACTCGCTGTACTAATCTTTTTGAATATCTATTGCTCGGACACCAGCCAGAAATTGTTCTACCAGAGTAAGCAAAGCTCCATGCAGGATAAGGTACAGTTGGTGGCCTATACCATTGCAGAGCAGGATGTTATCAACACAGAATCTGTTAAAAATGTTGTAGAACAGTTGGAGAATCTGTCCCTAACACGATTGATTGTGACGGATCCGGCGGGGCAGGTATTGTATGACTCATTGAGCAAAGGCAGCAGCTATGGTGCATACACCCTCTACCCCGAGATCGTGCAGGCCTTACAAGGAAATGATGTCTTCACTTGGCAATATCATGATGGTGTGATGGAATCCCGTGCGTCTACACCCATTCTTTCCTATAACACATTGACCGGCGCAGTCTATATGATGGAATACGATTCTGCTCAGGGCGAACTTATCAAGTCACTTCAAATGAACATCCTGACCATTACAGTGGTCTTAGTTGTAGCAATCACGCTGTTCTCCCTTTCCTTTTCTCGCGCCTACTCTCAGCGCATGCGCAAGATCATTGCCTCTATCCAGATTATCCGACAGGGAGAATATGCTCATAAGGTCGCTTTGCGCGGCAATGATGAGCTGGCAGTTCTAGGTCGGCAATTCAACGATCTCACCGACCAGTTGTGTGCATCCGAGGCACGGCGACAGCAATTTGTTTCCGACGCATCTCATGAGTTGAAAACGCCGCTGGCCTCGATCAAGCTCTTAGCCGACTCGATCCTGCAGAATGATATGGATCTTGACACCATACGAGAATTTGTTGCCGACATCGGAGATGAGGCTGACCGCCTGAACCGCATGAGCGCAAAACTTCTGTCTTTAACGAAAGTCAACTCGGACATCAGCGCTGATTGCGAGATCGTCTATATCGGCCCGACTATCTCACGCGTCGTCCGGATGCTGTCCTCTATCGCCGATCATTCCGCCGTTACCATCAAGACCGATATCGTCACAGATTGTTCCATCCTGATTCAGGAAGACGATCTGTATCAGATCATCTTCAACCTTGTCGAAAATGGCATCAAGTACAACATTCCCGGTGGCAAACTGTTTATCCGACTTCACCGACAAGATGATAACGCTATTCTCACCGTAGAGGATACCGGTGTCGGAATTCCGGACAGTTCCATCGATCAGATCTTCGAGCGTTTTTACCGCGTAGACAAGGCCAGATCCAGACAATCCGGCGGCAGCGGTCTAGGTCTGGCCATCGTGCGTGATATGGTTCAGCGAAATCGCGGTACGATTCTGGTGCAGAGCAATATCGGTGAACATTCCGGCTCAACATTCACTGTTGTGTTCCCCATTTTTGATGTAGAGGAGGAAGAATAATGAAAAGATTGATTTCCATAGTTCTTTCTCTGGGTATCTTGCTTGCAGCCAGTGGGTGCGGAGCTCCGTCTATTGAGGAGCCGGGGGCTTTTTATTATAAGCAAGCTGATTCCGGTGCCTATACCTCGGAATGTGTGATCGATTCAGAGGTACGCGATATCGCACATGTGCGTGAAGATATCGGACAGCTGCTTGCTTTGTATCTTCAGGGCCCAGAAAACAAGAAACTGGAATCCCCGTTTCCGCGCGGTACAGCCGTTACAAAATGGACACTGGTGGAAAATACCCTTCTGCTCACATTTGGGACAGAATTTGCCCAGCTGTCTGGTGTAGATTTGACCATTGCCTGTGGGTGCGTGGCAAAAACGCTGATGGAACTGTATCCGATCCAGCGAGTCAATATCCAGGCTGAAGACTCACTGCTCAATGGTTCTCGTTCCATCACCATTACAGAAAAAAACATTCAGCTTGTTGATGATTCCCTTTCCCGTCTTGTAACGAATGTATCCGTGTACTACGCCGATGCCCACAGACGATATCTTGTCGGGAAGGAGATCTCGATCAATACCGCTGAAGAAAACAATGTGATCGAATATCTGATCGAACAGCTCCAAAATCCTCCCAAGGATACAAAGCTGTTGTCGCCCTTGCCGGAAGGAACACGATTACTGGATGCATCCATCGAAAACAAGATCTGCAAGCTGAATCTATCCGCTGAGTTTGACCATAGTGCATTTCGAAATGCCGAGGCACAGCGTC
>JARHYV010000144.1 GCA_029258495.1 Faecousia sp.
AATGTTGGAGGATGTGTAGACGCGCTCTCCATCGATGGAGTAGATCTCGTCACCCACACGAAGACCATCTGCACCCTCAATATGATTTCCCTGATAAAAACCGGAGATCACCGGTTCCGGCAGCACATCCGCCTGAAATCCCGGGCCAAACAGTCCGTAAAAAATCAGAAATCCGGCAAGGAAGTTCATCGCAGCTCCGGCAAGCAGAATGATCAGTCGTTTCCACCATGCGGCCCTTCCAAAAGCCCGGGGATTATCCGATTCACCATCCTCGCCTTCCATGGCGCAGTAACCGCCAAACGGGATGCAGCGAATAGAATAGAGGGTCTCCCCCTTCTGCTTTTTGAAAATTGCCGGCCCCATGAAAATGGAGAATTCGTTTACCTGAACTCCGGAGAGCTTTGCGGTTACAAAGTGTCCCAATTCATGGATAAATATCAGAAAACTAAACATCAAGATTGCCAGTAAAATATACATGTAGCTTCCTCGCTTTAATCGAAATTACTTTGCGTTGCTGCGCACATACGCCCGAGCCGCTGCATCTGCATCCAGGATCTGCTCAAGAGTCGGATCTTGGATCGGTTCGATTGCTGTCATTGCACCGCGAACCAGATCATAGATATCATAAAATCCGATTTTATCATCCAGAAACATGGCAACTGCCTCTTCGTTTGCACCGTTCATCACCGCACAGGTCGTGCCGCCCTGCTTGGCTGCATCCATGGCAAGCTGCAAACAGGGAAAAGCCTCCAGATCCGGGTGGCTGAATGTCAGCGGCACCGCCGTCAGATCCAAAGGATCCACCGGACAAGCCGTGCGCTGCGGATATGTGAGTGCCAGTTGGATGGGCAGACGCATATCCGGGGCGCCCATCTGAGCCATGACTGCACCATCCACGAATTCCACCATGGAGTGGACGATGCTCTGGCGATGGATGAGCACCTGGATCTGCTCCAGAGGCACATCGTAAAGCCGCATTGCCTCGATCACTTCCAATCCCTTGTTCATAAGGGTGGAGCAATCGATGGTGATCTTTGCTCCCATCTTCCAATTCGGATGTCTGAGCGCATCTGCCTTGGTAACGGATTTCAGCTCTTCTTTTGTCTTGCCGAAGAAGGGGCCGCCGGAACAGGTCAGCAGGATCTTCTTGACCTCCGTCTTGTCGCGGCTGCCCATCAGACACTGAAAAATCGCCGAATGCTCAGAGTCCACCGGGATGATCTCGGTGTGGTATTTTTCTGCCTCTGCCATGACCAACTCACCGGCGCACACCAGAGTTTCCTTGTTTGCAAGCCCAATACGCTTTCCTGCGCGGATGGCAGCCAAAGTGGGTTTCAATCCGAGCATGCCCACAACGGCAGTGATCACACAGTCCGCACTTTCAATGGTAGCTGCCTCGATCAGGCCTTCTTCTCCATAGGTCACCCGAGTGGGCAGGTCAGCGATCAGTCCGCTGAGCTCCTCCGATGCCTCTTTTGTTGCCATGACCGCAAGCTCCGGAAGAAACTCCCTGCACTGCTCAGCCATTCGTGCAACACTGGTTCCGGCCGTCAATGCAACAACCCGGATACCTTCCATTCTGGAAATGACATCCAGAGTCTGCCGGCCAATGGAGCCGGTAGATCCCAGAATACTAATTTTTTTCATCATAATTACTTCACCGCCAAGGGCAGCAGCAG
>JARHYV010000206.1 GCA_029258495.1 Faecousia sp.
GCAGGAAGCAGCAGAGATGATGTGGTCATCCTTGGTCAGGGTCTCGTGGTTAACATTGTAAACGATGGTGGGCAGATCGTTGCCTGCGGGAGCAGAGATAACGACCTTCTTAGCGCCGGCATCGATATGAGCCTGAGCCTTAGCCTTAGAGGTGTAGAAACCGGTGCACTCCAGAACAACATCGACACCCAGCTCGCCCCAGGGCAGCTCGGCAGCGTTAGCCTTAGCGTAGATGGTGATCTTCTTGCCGTCGACAACAATGTTGTCTTCGCCAGCCTCAACGACATGACCCTGAGCAGCGTAATTGCCCTGAGTGGAGTCGTACTTCAGCAGGTGAGCCAGCATCTTGGGAGAGGTCAGGTCGTTGATGGCAACAACTTCAAAACCCTCAGCACCGAACATCTGACGGAAAGCCAGACGGCCGATACGGCCAAAACCGTTAATAGCAACTTTAACAGACATAGTAAGTTCCTCCATTGTAAATGTCACTGTGGATCACAGTGTATTTGATTGGAAATTGTTCGATATTTCGATAATTATCGAACGATTTCATTATATAGCATCCTTGCCCAGTTGTAAAGCATTATCTTAAAATTTCTTCCACTATTTTACGAAAGAATTTACCAAATTAGAGCATTTTCTGATTTATGATGCCGGACGATCATCCCCGTATGGCAAAATCGGAAAAATATCCGCACAGCTCCCGACGGGAGGCACGCAGGCTGCCCTGCTGAAATTCCGGTTTTCCGCCGCCGCGTCCGCTGAGCGCACGGTTCAGCTCTTTGCCGATTTCCCGCAGATCCGTGCTCCTGCTCACCAGACAGTAGCTGTATCCCTCTGCATCGCTGCCGGATACCACGGCGGCAATTCCGCCGCACACATCCGCGATGAGATCGGCATATTTGCGCACACCCGACGGATCCAGATCCTCTGCAAACACCAGAACATTCCCAAGATCCCGGCAGGTCTGGGCCGTTTGCCGGAATGTCTGCTGCCGCAGCCCCTCCAGACGGTATTTCAGATCGTCCAGTGTTTCGTTCATCTTCTGTGCAGCCGCACCTGTTTCCATCCACTTTGCCGAAAAAGCACGGCTCACCATCAGGTTCTGCTCGTAAGCACGGCTCAGGTGCGCCAGTGCCCGAGCACCGCAGAGCATCTCGATCCGCACACCGCTGCGGAACCGGACACAGCTGAGCAGCTTGATCAGCCCCACTTCTCCCGTGGCCGCCACATGGACACCGCAGCAGGCGCAGCTGTCGTAGCCGGGGATCTGCACGATCCGAACCGGCCAGGGCAGGGCCCGTTTGGTGCGGTAGGTGACATCCGGCAGCTGCTCAGGCGAGGGCACCCAGATCTTCAGCGGAATGTTGCGCCACACCGCCTCATTGGCCTGCCGTTCCAGTTCCCCGAGATCCGACGCCGGAACTTCTCCGTCAAAATCGATGGTGATCACATCCGATCCCATGTGAAAGCCCGTGTTGTGACAGCCGTATCCGGCATGGATCAGCCCGGAAATGATATGCTCACCCGTGTGCTGCTGCATCAGGTCAAATCGGTGGGCATAGTCGATGCTGCCGTGGACGCATGTGCCCGGCTCCAAAGGCGCATCGCAGAAATGCACCACCTGCTGTGCTTGCTCCTGCACATCCAGAACGCGCACACCCCCGAGCATGCCCACATCGCTTGCCTGTCCGCCGCCTTCGGGATAAAAGGCTGTCCGGTCAAGCACGATCTCCCAGTGGGCATCCTTCTGGGTGCAGCTTTGCACCTGGGCATCAAATTCGCTCAGGTGGCAGTCCTGATAGTATAATTTTTCTGTATCCATGGAATAATCTTCTCCCGTCATATGGCATTTTATTCATTGTACCACAGAAATCCGCCGATTTCACAAATTATTTTGCAAAACATCTATCATCTTTCCCCTGTCCGTTGTAAAATAGGGGAGAGCCTCCGGCATTTCCGCCGGAGGCTGCCGAAAATCCTTGCATCCAAGAGAACGGACGGTGTCCATATGAAACAAATCCTAACCATGCAGGATCTCTCCTGTCTGGGCAAATGCTCCCTGACGGTGATCCTGCCGGTCATCAGCGCCATGGGGATCTCCTGCAGCGTGCTGCCCACGGCAGTGCTTTCCACCCACACGGGCTTTCCAAATCCCCATGTCACCGATCTTTCCCGGGAAATCCCCCAGATGATCCGCCACTGGCAGACACTGGAGCCGGATTTTTCCGGCATCATGACCGGATATCTTGCAAACCCTCAGCAGGCGGCTCTGGCAGAAACGCTGATCGACACCTTTGGGGGCGAAAACTGTCTGATCCTGTGCGATCCTGCCATGGCAGACCACGGAAGGCTCTACTCGGGGCTGTGCGAAGAAATGGTGGATGCCATGCTCCGGCTGTGCCGGAGGGCAGACCTGTGCCTGCCCAATCTTACAGAGGCTGCCCTGCTGTCGGATGCTGCATACCGCTGTGACGGGGACGAGGGCTATTGCAGGGAGCTGACTCAGGAGCTGCACCGCAAGGGTCTGAAGAGCATCCTGCTCACCGGCATGGAGCAGACCCCCGGGCAGACGGGATTTTTCTGGAGCGACGGGCAGAATACCTATGCCTACTCCACGGAAAAGCTGCCCCGCAGCTGCCACGGCACCGGCGATCTGTTTGCCGCCGTGGTGATGGGGGCAAAAATGCGCGGTATGGACACCGGAAAAGCCGGCGCACTGGCGGCGGAATTTGTCAAGCGGAGCATTGCAGGCACCGGCAAAGACTCCCGTTTCGGCGTCGCCTTTGAGCCGGAGCTGAAATGGCTGACGCAGCAGCTGTAAGCTCCCGGCATGCCAAGCGCCGACCGCCCGGAGGCTTGACATTTTCCGTATATAATGTATGCTGAAAATATCCTATCCGCCAACTGAAGTCCCACAGAATGAAAGGATGATTTTCATGAAACCAAAGCGCGTACTACAGACTCTGCTGCCTGCTGCGGCACTGATCCTTGCGTTTCTTCCATGGGGTGTGGCTCTGAGTTTTATGAGCGATCCCTCCCTGCCGCCGCAGGTGACAACGACCTCCTATTTCGACCTGCTCCCGTTCGGATACGGAAATTTCGCACCGCTGATCACCGCCGTCTTGACCTGTGTGCTGCTGGTGCTCATGCTGGTGCATCTGGCGACCGGCAGCCGAAAGCTGCGCAGAGCAGGGAAGATCCTTGCATGGGCTGCCGCCGTCATCTCCGTTTTTCCGGTGGTGTTTTCTGCCTATACCCTCATCGGCGGGCTGATCTCCATCTGCCTTGCAGGGGATGCGGTGATGCTTACCATGGCAGAAAAAGAAGAAAACTGAACCTTATATAACAAAAACCGCCCGTCAGCCTAGGCTGACGGGCGATTTTCTTAGCTTTTTGTGAGAACCGGGATGGGATCTGCGTCATTGCGGATCTTTGCGTCGGCAATCAGGTGCTTGGGGCACACGGTTGCGCACAGACCGCAGGACACGCACTTTTCATAGTCGATGGTGGCAAGGTTGCCATCCACCTTGATGGCGCCCTGAGGGCAGATCTTCACGCACAGACCGCAGCCGATGCATCCGGCAGAGCAGGCCCGGGTGGTGACGGCGCCCTTTGCATTGGAGGCGCAGGCAATGACGACATCCTTGCCGTACTCCATGGGCACGATCAGTCCACGGGGACATTCGGCAGCACATGCCATGCAGCCGGTGCATTTTTCCTGATCCACCTTGGCAACGCCGTCCACGATCTTCAGGGCATCATACTTACATGCCGCCACGCAGTTGCCAAATCCCAGACAGCCGAACTTACATGCCAGAGGGCCGCGTCCGGCGACCTTGGAGGCTGCCAGACAGTCTTCGATGCCCTCATAGGTGCCCTTCATCTTGGCACCGGCGGTCTGCACACCGTTTTCGTCGAAGTGCTTTGCGCCGGAACAGCGAACCAGTGCCACCTTGCGTGCCACGGTTTCCACCTTGACACCCATGATCTGTGCCATTTTCTCTGCGCACTCATTGCCGCCGGAGGAGCACTTGCCAACGGATGCCTCGCCCTTGAGCACTGCCTCTGCATAGCCGCCGCAGCCGGCATAGCCGCAGCCGCCGCAGTTGGCTCCGGGCAGACATTCGTTCAGCTGATCCAGACGGGGATCCGTTTCCACATAAAACACCTTGGACGCAACTGCCAGAACCAAACCGAAGATCAGTCCCAGACCGCCCAAAATACCTATCGCAATCAAAACTTCCATCTTTGCATCCTCCTTAGAAAATCTTCAGCCCGGAGAAACCCATAAAGGCAAGGGCCAGCAGACCGGCGGAGATCAGCGCAATGGGGAACCCCTTAAAGCTTTCGGGGCAGCTTGCTCTGTCGGTGCGCTCACGGACGGAGGCAAACAGCACGATGGACAGGGTAAAGCCCAGTCCGCCGCAGGTGCCGAATACCACGCTCTGCAGGAAGTCATAGCCCTTCTGCACATTCACCAGTGCCGCGCCCAGAACCGCGCAGTTGGTGGTGATCAGGGGCAGGTAGATACCCAGTGCCTGATACAGACTGGGCATTGCCTTCTTCAGGAACATCTCCACCACCTGAACGATGGAGGCAATGACCAGAATGAATGCCACCGTCTGCATATACTGCAGCTCCAGAGGAACCAGAATATAGTGGTTCACCGCCCAAGTGGCAGCGGATGCGATCGCCATAACAAAGGTGACCGCCATGCCCATGCCCAGTGCGGTATCGGTCTTCTTGGAAACACCCATAAAGGGGCAGATGCCGTAGAACTTCACCAGAATGAAGTTCTCCGTTAAAATTGCGGACAAAAGGATGCCCAGCAAACTCTGTACATAGGGGTTCATACCTCAGCTGCCTCCTTTTCCTTCTGCTTGCGCTCCATGCGTTTCATCAGCCACTGAGAGCCGGCGATGACAAAGCCCAGTGTCAGAAATCCGCCCACAGGCATGACCATCTGCATGGCAGGGATGCCCTCGGGAATGATGCGGATGCCTTCGCCGCCGTTGAGGATGCCGCCGCCGAAGGTGCCGGCACCCAGAAATTCACGGATGATACACATGATGCACAGTGCCACCGTATAGCCGATCCCCTGACACAGACCATCCACCGCAGATGCCAGAACGCCGTTTTTCGAGGCAAATGCCTCTGCACGACCCAGAATGATACAGTTGACCACGATCAGGGGAATGAACACGCCCAGACTCTCGGAAAGGGCAGGGACGAATGCCTGCAGCAGCAGGTCTACGATGGTGACAAAGCCTGCAATGATGACGATATATGCCGCAATGCGGATCTGGCTGGGGATGACCCTGCGCAGGGCTGAGATCAGCACATTGGAGCAGATCAGGATCACCGTGACCGAAAGACCCATGCCCAGTCCGTTGAACAGACTGGTGGTGATCGCCAGTACCGAGCACATGCCCAGCAGCTGCACCAGAACCGGGTTCTTTGTCAGCAGACCCTCATGAAACTGTTTTCTGAAATTCATAATCACTGCCTCCTCAGCCCAATTTTTCCACGCAGGCAACAGCTGCATTGACGCCTGCCGTCACCGCTCTGGAGGTAATGGTGGCACCGGTCAGCGCATCGATGGTACCGCCGTCCTTGGTCACCGCCAGATCTCCGCCCTGACCCGCAAACTGGCTGCGGAAGGCCTCGCCCTTGGCATTCTGGGCAGCGGCAACCGCGCCCAGTCCGGCGGTTTCCGTATGGGAGATGATGGAGATCCCCAAAACCTTGCCCTCTTTGCTGACGCCCACCATCATGGTGATCACATTGTCAAAGCCGCCGGGGGTGACCTGAACCGCATAGGCGGTGTCGGACTCGTACACGGCTGCCACGATCTGCGTGCCCTCCGGCAGCTGCTCCAGCTGCTTTGCGGTGTCGGCATCGGGGATGACGGCGGACAGCGCCTTTGTGGTCTTCTCTGCCTTGGCAGCCTCGATCCGGGGCTTGGTGATGGCATTGACTCCGGCAAGCAGACCTGCCACCACCGCCGTGATGAGCAGAAGGGTCAGGCTCAGCCGAAGGACATATTTGAATGTAGACTCTGTTTTCATGATCTGGCAGCCTCCTTTTTCGGTGCGCCGAACTTGACCGGACGACCGATCTTGTCCAACAGCACGACACAGGCATTCATCACAAGGATCGCATAGGAAACGCCCTCGTTATAGCCGCCGAAGCAGCGGATCAGCATGGTCAGCACACCGCAGCCGATGCCGAACACCACCTGTCCCAGTTTGGTGACGGGACTTGTGACATAATCGGTCGCCATAAAGATCGCACCCAGAAACAGTCCGCCGGAGAACAGCTGCGCTGCCATCCAAGTCATGCGGTCATTGCCCTGGGGGAACAAAAACGCGATCACAGCCACCGTGCCGATATAGGCAAGGGGGATCCTCGGGGTGATCACCTTGCGCACCAGCAGATAGGCAAAGCCGACAAGCAGCAGCAGGGCAGAGGTTTCACCCAGACTGCCGCCGATATTGCCCAAAAACATATCCATAACGGATGCATCGGGCAGCTGACCCTGATGCATGGCAGCAAGAGGCGTAGCAGCCGTCACCGCATCCACGGTGGAGAAAACGCCTGCGGCATGTTCCGCGCCCACCTTGACCCATGTGCTCATCAGCACCGGCCAGCTGAACATAAAGGCTCTGCCGGCAAGCGCAGGGTTCACGAAATTCTGACCGATGCCGCCGAACAGCTGCTTGACCACGATGATGGCAAAGAAGTCGCCCACGATGATGCACCAGTAGGGGATGGTTGGGGGACATACGAATGCCAGCAGCACACCGGTGACCACAGCCGACAGGTCGTAAGCCGTGGGATCCAGTTTCATCATCTTCCGATAAGCCCATTCAAAGAACATGGCCGCCGCAGCGGAAACCATGGTGACCACCAGTGCACGCAGACCGAAGAAGTACACCGATCCTGCCAGTGCCGGCAGCAGCGCAATGAGCACATCGCGCATGATGGTCTGGGTGGTGATGGGGGAGTGGGCATGGGGTGAGCTGGAAACCGTCAGCTCATAAAAGTATTTCATCTGTGCCAATGGGATCCACCTCCTTAATTCGTCTGCCCGGCCTTGGCAGGCTCAGGCTTGGGGGCACTGGGCTTGGCAGCCGCCATGGCATCGCGCAGGCGATGCTTTGCCGAGCGGAAGGAAAGCACCAGAGGAATGGTCGCAGGACAGGTATAGGCGCAGCAGCCGCACTCGATACAGTCCATGATATTCTGTTTCTTCATCTCGTCCAGATCCCGGTGACGCTCTGCCTGATACATCATCAGGGGCATCAGGTGCATGGGACATACATCGATGCACTTGCCGCAGCGGATGCAGTGGGGATTGTCCACGGCAAAGCGGTTCTTGTGTCCCAGAATGGTGACCGCATTGCATGCTTTGACCACGGGAACTGCCAGATCGTACTGGGATGCGCCCATCATCGGGCCGCCGGACAAGACCTTATAGGGAAATTCTGCATGGCCGCAGGCCTCCAGAAGGTCGTTGAAGGAGGTTCCCACGGGAACCATCAGGTTCTTCGGCTCCATGACGATATCGCCCGAAACGGTGACGATCCGGCGGATCAGGGGCATTCCCTCATAGACCGCATCGTGGATCGCCTTGCAGGTGGCGCCGTTGAACACCGCGCAGCCCACTGCCGCCGGCAGTCCGCCGGAGGGCACTTCCCGATTGGTGATGGCATAGATCAGCTGCTTTTCCGCACCCTGGGGGTATTTGCAGGGGAGCAGATCCAGCTTGATGCCGGATGCCGGATCGATGGTGCGTCTGAGCACCCTTGCGGCGGCAGGCTTGTTGTCCTCCATGCCGATATGGGCCTCGGACAGCCCCAGGATCTTCATCAGGATGCGGATGCCGCTGAGCATCTCCGGCGCAAATTCCTGAGCAAGGCGGTCATCTGCCGTTATGTAGGGCTCGCACTCGGACAGGTTGATGATGATGGTGTCCACCTTGCCGATGCCGGAGCTGAGTTTCACATGGGTGGGAAAGCTGGCACCGCCCATGCCCACGATCCCTGCTTCCCGAATGATGCTCATCAGCTCCTCGGGGCTCAGCGCATCCACCTGCTCCTGTGTCCGCTTGCGGATATCGGGGCACAGGGTATCCAGATGGTCATTTTCGATGACAACGCTCATCACCGTGGTGCCGCTGGTGTGCGGACGCATCTCGACCGCCTTTACCTTGCCGGACACCGATGCATGGACAGGGACGCACAGCCCCTGATTGTCACCGATCTTCTGTCCCATTGTTACCAAATCCCCTTTTTTGACCAGGGGCTTGCAAGGGGCACCGATGTGCTGAACCATGGGGATCACCAGAAGATCCGGCTCCGGGAATTCCTGCACATGATGTCCCTCGGCGTAGAACTTGTTCTCTTTGGGATGGATGCCTCCAAAGAAGGAAAACGCCATTGGTCGATCACCTCTTACAAAATTTTTCCGCCTTTTTCAAGGCGGCGTTATTCTGAACCTATCATACCCCAGTTTGTTGCGTTTGTCCACTATAATTCCGTCAAAATCCACAAAATACCGTTAAAAAGTATGTTTATATCGATATGAATTGATGCAATCTATCTAAAAATCCCTCCGTTTGCGAACCCACTCCAGCTCCCTGGGAAAAAATGAAAAAGCCGTTCCCGAAGGAACGGCTTTTTTATCGGTTTCAGACGGTGTGACCCTTGCGGTGCAGATGCGACACCACCTCATCCACATATCTGCGGCAGGTATCGTGGTCGGGAGCCTCTACCATCACCCGGATCACCGGCTCCGTGCCGGACTCCCGGACAAGGATCCTGCCAGTGTCCCCCAACTCCTGAGTGACACGCTCCACAGCCTGCTGAACATCCGGATCTGCCTGAGCGGCAGCCTTGTCGTGGACACGGACATTCTCCAGAACCTGAGGATAGATCACCAGATCCTCGTGGAGCTGGCTCAGTTTCTTCTTCTTGGCAAGCATGACCTCCATGATCTTCAGACTGGTCAGGATGCCGTCGCCGGTGGAGGCATACTTGGAATAGATGATATGTCCCGACTGCTCACCACCCAGACGGCAGCCGTTTTTCATCATGTATTCATACACATACTTATCGCCTACGGCTGTCTTGGCATAGTCGATGCCCAGCTCGTCGAATGCCTTGTAAAGACCGAAATTGGACATGACCGTGGTGACCACGGTGTTGTTGAGCAGCTTGCCCTGCTCCTTCATGTGCCGACCGCAGATATACAGGATATGATCGCCGGTGATGATCTGCCCCTTTTCGTCCACGCAAAGACACCGGTCAGCATCGCCGTCATAGGCAAAGCCCACATCCAGACCGTTTTCCAGTACGAATTTCTGCAAGCCCTCGATGTGGGTGGAGCCTGCGTTGGTGTTGATGTTATAGCCGTCCGGCTCTGCGTTGATCACATAGGTCTTGGCGCCCAGAGCATCAAAGACGCTCTTTGCGATATTCCAGGATGCGCCGTTGGCACAGTCCAGACCCACCTTCATATCCTTAAAGGAATACAGCCCCAGAGAGATCAGATAGCCGATATAGCGGTTTCTGCCTGCCACATAGTCCACCGTTCTGCCGATCTGGTCCCGCTTGGCAAGGGGCAGCTCCTCCCACTTGCGGTCAAAGCAGTACAGCTCCCCGTCAATATAAGCCTCGATCAGGGAAATGACGGACTCCTCCATCTTCTCGCCGTTGCCGTTGATGAGCTTGATGCCGTTGTCATAATAGGGATTGTGACTGGCGGAGATCATAATGCCGCAGTCGAAATCGTCGGTGCGGACTACATGGGCAACGGAAGGCGTTGTGGTCACATGGAGCAGATAGGCATCGGCGCCGCTGGCAACCAGTCCTGCCACCAGTGCATACTCAAACATATAGCTGGATCTTCTGGTGTCCTTGCCGATGACGATTTTGGCAGGCTCTGTACAGCCCGACCAGCGTTTCATCTGTCCGTAGTACCAGCCCAGAAATCTGCCCACCTTCTGGGCATGCTCTGCCGTCAGATTGCAGTTTGCCTCACCGCGAAAGCCGTCTGTTCCGAAATATTTACCCATTATCGCTGCTCCTTTTTCACAACTGTGCCGTCATTTTTCCAAATACTTCCCTCAGCAACCACACCGCGCACACAGCTGGTGGGATAGATATTGCTGTTTCTGCCGATCACGGTGCCCGGGTTCAGGACGCTGTTGCATCCCACCTCCACATGGTCACCCAGCATGGCACCGAACTTTTTCAGTCCGGTTTCTACGGCGGTATCGCCGTCCTTCACCGTGACCAGAGTCTTGTCGGACTTCACATTCGATGTGACCGAGCCTGCGCCCATGTGGGACTGATATCCCAGAATGCTGTCGCCCACATAGTTGAAATGGGGCACCTGCACCCTGTCGCACAAAATAACATTTTTCAGCTCCACGCTGTTGCCCACCACGCAGTTTTCGCCCACCAGAGCGCTGCCCCGGATATAGGCGCAGTGGCGCACCTCGGTATTGGCGCCGATGATGCAGGGCGCACCCAGAAACGCCGTGGGTGCCACCACGGCACTCCTGTGGATCCAGACCTGAGGGGCAGTTTCCACATAGTCCTCCCCAAGTCCTGCACCCAGCTCCACGATCAGATCCTTGATCCCCTTCAGCGCCTGCCACGGATATTCAAATCGGGCAAGGTAATCCCCTGCCAGTGTATGTGTCAGATCAAAAAGCTGCAATGTTTTCAGCAAAAATCGTCACATCCTTTCCAAGTT